>QGUP01000017.1 GCA_003242505.1 Bacillota bacterium | reverse complement strand
GCAGCCGCCCTCCCTTGTCATGCCAGACCTGGAGAGGGATGCGCTCCTCGCCCACCGTCAGTTCCGCCGGCTCGGGCTTCTCGGGGCGGGTGCCGCCCGGAGCGATATACGGGTAGACCAGGATCGCCTCCCCCGGCTGCACCGGGGGCAGGGTTTCCCCGCGGGGCCGCTCCACCGCCGCGTAGAGGCTGTAGGGGGCCAGGGTGACGGCGTTCTTGCCGAGCTGTCCGGTCCGGGTGGTGAGTTCCCGGTACGTGAGGCCGGAGAGGCCGTGCTCCCTGAGGACCGCCTCCACCCGGGCCGCGGCGGCCGCGGCTTCGATTTCGCTCGGAAGGGCCAGCTGGATCGCCATGGGGGTGTTGTCCACTGCTACCTGGATGTCGACCATGTAGATCGACAGGACCGTCCCCATGGCAGTGAGAATGACCGCCAGCGTCACCGCTACGGTCCCGAGGACCCGGTAGTTCTCCTGGATCTTGTAGGCGAGGTGGCTGACGGTCAGGAAGGGGCCCGGGCGGTAGAAGAACCGCTCCCGGCGGTGGAGCCAGGCGAGGGCGGCGACCAGCCCCGCGCGCATCAGCGGGTACGTGCCGACGGCGACCATGAGGGTGACCGGCACGACGCCAAAGATGACCACCATCGGATTGGGGACGGCGGCCCAGGCGTATCCGGCCAGGCACAGGATGAGCCCCAGGGCGGCCTGCCACCGGGAGAAGGTCGGGTACGCCTTTGGCTGGCGCCGGGCCCGGAGAAGCTGCGCGGGGTTCCTGGTTACCACCCAGAGGAGCGAGGCCAGGGAGACCAGCGCAAAGATCGAGCCGAAGACGAGGATGGTGTGGCCCCAGGCCCTGGGCCCGGCGTGGACGGGGATCGGTTCCTGGAGCGGGAGCAGGGCGGAGATGGCCAGGAAGAACAGCCTCAGGAAGAGGAGGCCCGCGGCGAGACCCCCAGCGACCGCCACCGCGCCGATCAGCAGCCCCTCGAGCACAATCAAGCGGAAGAGTTGTGCCCGGGAGAGCCCCATCAGGCTCAGGAGGCCGAACTCCTTCACCCGGGCGTGGACGAAGGCTGCGTTGGCGACAAGGAGGGAGCCGAAGGAGAAGACGGCGATGACCACGTTGGCAGCCTTGAGCCCCCTCGCCACAAGGGCGGCGGCGGAGTCGGGAACGCCGCCCTGCACGTCGGGGTGGTAGATGAGGGCGCTGTGGAGGAAGTAGATCATCACCGCAGTGGCAGCGCTGGCCACGTACGCCAGATACCGCCGCCGGCTCCGCCAGAGGTTACGCGCCGCCAGCTGCCACAGACTCATCGGTTTCCCCTCCGATCAGGGCCAGCGCGTCCAGGATCCGCTGGAAGAACGCCGGCCGGCTTTCGCCCCGCCGCAACTCGCTGTAGATCCGCCCGTCCCGGATGAAGAGAATCCGGCGGCAGAAGCTGGCGGCGAAGGGATCGTGGGTGACCATGACGATGGTCGCCCCGTTCTTGTTGAGGAGGGTCAGGGCCTCCATCAGGTCCCGGGCGGAGCGGGAGTCGAGGTTCCCCGTCGGCTCGTCCGCAAGGACGATGGCCGGCTCGTGGACGATGGCCCGGGCGGCCGCCGTCCGCTGCTGCTGCCCCCCGGAGACCTCGTAGGGGTACTTGTCCAGGATGGCGGTGAGCCCCAGTTGCCGGGCGACCTCCTCGACCCGGGCCCGGATGGCGGCCGGGGGCCGGCGGTCCAGGACCAGGGGGAGGGCGATGTTCTCCCGGATGGTGAGGCTGTCCAGGAGGTTGTAGTCCTGGAAGATGAAGCCGAGCCGCCGGCGCCGGAAGAGGGCCAGTTCGTCGTTCCGGAGGGTGGCGGTGTTCCGCCCCTCGATGATGACCGTGCCGGCGGTGGGCTGGTCGATGGTGGCCAGGAGGTTGAGAAGGGTGGTCTTGCCGCTTCCCGAGGGACCCATGATCCCGAGGAATTCGCCCTTCTCCACCTCGAGGGAGAGGTTGTCAACGGCCCGGGTGGCCACCTGGCCCCGGCTGCCGTAGATCTTGGTCAGGCCCTGGGCCTGCAGCACGAACATCGGCCTTTGCCTCCCCTGGGAGATTGTCACTGTCTGGCGGAAGGTCGCCGTCCAGGAGATTGTCGCCGTCTGGCGACTGTCACCGCCAGAGTACCGCAGCGGGCGGCGGTGCTGCCATCGATCTGGCTTACACCGCCGCCCGGATGGCTTACAGGTTTGTCACCCTGGGTGTCACATATTCCCGCCCGGCCCCGGCAGGTCTGCTTCCTGCGGGCGGCTCGCCCCCAGCAGGACCGGCTCCAGGCCGGTGAAGGTGGTGGGCCGGGGGGCAAAGCGCAGGGTGACCCGGGTTCCCTCCCCGGGCCGGGACTGGATGGCGATGCTGTGGCCGAGGCGCCGGCAGGCCTCCCGGGCGAGGTACAGCCCCAGGCCGGTGGACTGGGGGAAGCGCCGGCCGTTCTCTCCGGTGTAGAAGGGATCGAAGACCCGGCCCAGGTCCTCCGGCGGGATGCCGACCCCGTTGTCCGCCACCTCGAGCGCCGTCTCGTCTCCCTGCCGCCGGAGCCGGAAGGTCACCTGCCCTTCGCCGTCGGGCCGGGCCGAGTACTTGATGGCGTTGGAAACCACCTGTTCCAGCACGAACCGGAGCCACTTGGGGTCGCTCCGGACGACCCAGCCCCCGGGGGGAGCCGGCTCCTCCAGGTCCAGCCGGGGGTAGACCCGGTGGGCAATGAAGGCCCGCTTCTGGTCGCTCAGGAGCCGCCGGATGAGGGCGACCAGGTCGACCTCCTCCGCCCGGAAGTCCGCTGCAAAGTCCTCCAGCCGGACCCGGTTCAGGAGCGCCTGCAAGGCGTGCTGGAGCCGCCGGTTCTCCTCCTCAATACTGCGGAGGAAGGACTCAAGGTCCGGCGGCACCGGCTGCTGCCGGGCCTTCTGGAGTTCGAGGTCGATTACCGCCACCGGGGTTTTCATGTGGTGGGCCCACTGGCTGAGGAACCGGAGGTTCTGCTGAGCCCGTTCCCGCTCGGCGGCGAGTTCGGCCCGGAGCCGGCCGTAGAGCCCCGCCCAGGCCTCGGCGAAGGCCTGCTGCTCCAGGGTGCGGGGCTCGGGCAGGAGCGCCAGGTCGTCCAAAGGCTGGTCCGGCCCCGGCGGGACCAGGTGGCGCAGAAAGGCGGCCTGCCTGAGGTAGTCGGCGACGAGGAAGACGAGCAGGCCCACCATCCCCAAGAGCCAGAGGTAGAGGAGGTTGGCCCGCTGCAGGGAAGCGCCGGAGAGGCGGAGGTCGAGCTGAACCACGGTGACGATGAGAAGGCCGAAGGCCCCGTAGACCCCGATGTAAAGGGCCCGGTCCCGGAGAAAGGCCCCCAGCTTCATGGCTCCCGGCCCTCCTGCGGGGGCTGTGCGGCCGGGCCCGGGGCCGGTCCGACGGCCGGCGCCTGCCGCCCAGTGCCCGGGTCGGTCCGGCCGGCCGGGGCGTCGGGGCCCCGGGTGTCGCTCCCGGCGTTCAGCCGGTAGCCCTGTCCCCGCTTGGTCTCGATGGCGTGGGGGAGCCCCAGTTCCTCCAGGCGCCGGCGGACCCGGGCGACGTTCACCGTCAGGGTGTTGTCGTCGACGAAGTCGACATCGTCCCAGAGGGCCTCCAGAAGCTCCTCCCGGCTGACAATGGTCCCGGCCCGCTCGGCGAGCAGCCACAGCAGCCGGAACTCCCGGGGACTCAGTTCCACCTCCCGGTTGCCCCGGCTGACCCGGTTGGTGGCGCGGCTCAGCCAGAGATCGCCCACCCGGAGGATCTCCGGGTCCCGGGCCAGGGCGTACTCCCCATAGGCTCGGCGCAGGGCGCTCCGGACCTTGGCCACCACCAGTTCCAGGTTGAAGGGCTTGGTGATGTAGTCGTCGCCGCCGTGCTCCAGGGCCCGGATCTGGTCCAGGTCCCCGTCCCGGGCGGAGATAAAGAGGATCGGCACCTTGGAGACGGTCCGGATCTGCCGGCACCAGTAGTAGCCGTCGAACCGGGGGAGGTTGATATCCAGCAGCACCAGGTCCGGCCGGAGGGCGAGGAACTCTTCCTTCACCCGGCCGAAGTCCCGGACCTGGGAGACGGCGTAGCCATATCGCTCCAGTTCCGCGGCGAGGATGCCGGCGATTTTCTGGTCATCCTCGACCAGCAGGATGTGATACCTCGGTTCCTCCATGAGGGGCGCCTCCGCGAGGAACGGCCCGGGCGGGGCCGGTGGGGGCCTATGGGGCCCCGTGGCGGCACGGCCGCCGCTGCCCCGGCCGGGACGTTGTGCCTGTGCCAATTGGGCTTCAGATCTTCACTTCGCTGCGACGCCGTCCCGATCCTGGTAGGGGCAAAGGCCGGGGCGGGCCCGCCCGCCCTGTTGACCGGCCCGCCGGCCCGTGCGATAATCTGTTCCATCGGGAACGTTCCTCCTGGAACGATATCGACCGATATCGGCTGCCGGGGGGAACCGCGTCCCCGATGAGGCACCGTGGGCAGGGAGGGCCTGGCGATGGCGGACAATCCGGAGCGGCTGGTTGACCTCGTGCAGGAGGTGGCCAGGGGCCTTCATGAGGAGGTCCGGGAGGTCGTACAGGGGAACGGGCTTCCGTACTCCAGCCTGGTGATCGCCCGGGCGATGAAGGAGCACCCGGAGATGACCCTGAGCGATCTGGCCCGGAGGACGGGGCTGGCCAAGTCCCATGTCTCCAGGACCGTCGACGAGCTGGTCCGCCGGGGGTACGTGGAGAAGCGCCCCGACCCCCGGGACCAGCGGCGGATCCGGCTGACCCTGACCGAAGCGGCCCACGGCCATTTCCGGGCGCTCCGGGAGGCGGTGCGCCGCCGCCTGGCGGAGGTGGTCGCCACGGTGCCCGAGGAGCAGATCGATGCCCTGGTGACGGGGCTGCAGATTCTCCAGTCGGCTCTGGAGAGGGCCAGAAGCAGAAGGGGCGAGTCGGGTGACAGAGGTCATTCGGGTTGAAGGTCTGGTGAAGCGCTTTGGCAATCTCACCGCGGTCGATGGCGTCAGCTTTACCGTCGAGCAGGGGGAGATCTTCGGCTTCCTCGGCCCCAACGGCGCGGGGAAGTCCACGACCATCAAGATCCTCTCGACGCTCCTCAAGCCCACCAGCGGCACGGCGATCCTCGCGGGCTACGACGTGGTCCGCCAGCCCAACGAGGTCCGCCAGTCCATCGGCATGGTCTTTCAGGACCCCGCGCTGGACAACCGGCTCACCGCGGAGGAGCACCTGATCTTCCACGCCATGCTCTACAACGTCCCCCGGTCGGTGCTGACCGAGCGGATCGACCAGGTGCTGAAGATGGTGGGCCTCGCGGACCGGCGCAAGTCCCTGGTCCGCACCTTCTCCGGCGGGATGCGCCGGCGGCTGGAGATCGCCCGGGGGCTCCTGCACTACCCGAAGGTGCTTTTCCTGGACGAGCCCACCGTGGGGCTGGACCCCCAGACCCGGGCCGCCATCTGGGAGCATGTCCGGCGGCTCCGGGACGAGATCGGCGTCACGGTCTTCATGACCACCCACTACATGGACGAGGCAGAGAACTGCGACCGCATCGCGATCATCGACCACGGGAAGATCCAGGCCATCGACACCCCCGCGGCGCTGAAGCGCCGGATTGGCGGCGACCTGATCATCGTCACCGGCGACCCGGGGCTCCAGCAGGACCTGGCCGCCCGGTACGGCGTGGAGGTGCGGCGGGTTGGAAACGAGTTCCACTTCCAGGTGGCCGCCGGTGCGGAGTTTGTGCCCAGGGTGGTTGCCGACTTCCCGGGGCGGATCCGGTCGATTCAGGTCAAGCAGCCGAGCCTCGATGACGTCTTCCTGCAGCTGACGGGCCGGGCCATCCGGGACGAAGAGGCATCGGAGTTGGACCTCATGCGCCAGCATGCGCGGCGGGTCTGGGGAGGTCGGCGCTGACGATGCACGTGGCAAGGGCCATCTACACCATCTGGCTCCGGGAGTTCAAGGTCTTCATCCGGGAGCGTTCCCGGATCGTGGGGATGATCGGCCAGCCGCTCCTCTACCTGTTGATCGTTGGCACCGGCATCTCCAGCGGGATGAGCCTCAACAACGCCCCGGGCGGGATGGACTACCTGAAGTTCATGTACCCGGGGATCATCGGGATGTCCGTGCTCTTCACCTCCATCTTCTCCGGGGCCTCGATCATCTGGGACCGGGAGTTTGGCTTCCTGAAGGAGGTGCTGGTCGCCCCGGTGCCCCGGTGGGCGGTGGCGGTGGGCAAGATCCTGGGCGGAGCGACGGTGTCGACCATCCAGTCCGCCATCCTTGCGGCCCTGGCTCCCGTCGCGGGGATCGCCCTTTCCGCCGGGGTCGTGGCGAAGCTTCTGTTGCTGTCCTTCCTCACCAGCATGGCGGTCACGAGCCTCGGGGTGGCCATCGCGGCCCGGATGGAGTCGATGCAGGGCTTCCAGATGATCATGAACTTCCTGGTGATGCCCCTCTACTTCCTGAGCGGCGGCATGTTCCCGGTCCAGTCGGCCCCGGCCTGGATGCAGAAACTGATGCTGGTCGATCCCCTCACCTACGGGGTGGATGCCCTCCGCCAGGTGGCCTTCTCCCACACCACGGTGGAACTGGCGCCGGGCCTCGCCGCACCCCTGGTGGAGATCGCCCGGAGCGCGGGCCTGATCCGGTGGGACCTCGGGGTGGACGTGGCGGTGATGGCCGCGGTCACCCTGGTGCTGGCCACGGCCGCGGCGGTCAGCTTCAGCCGGGCGGAGTAGCCGGTTCTGCCGCCGGGGCTGGGCGGGCCCGATACAAGCGTGGGTCGGGACAGGGTCGCCCCGGAAGGGGTCCCTGTCCCGACCCGTACCTACTTGCTCCTCTCGTCCTACCTACCTGCCCGGAGCCTACTTACCTGCCTCGCTCTCCTCAAGCCGCTCCAGGAGCCAGAGCCGCAGCACCGCGGCGTGGCTGTGCTCGGGGTCCCGGGCCGCGGTCAACAGGACCACCGGCCCCTGCCGGCAGGCCGCCAGGGCTTCCGCCACCGCCGCTTCGGGCGCGGCGTCCAGTTCCATCCGGTAGCGGAGGGGAAACTCCGACCAGCGGGCTTCCCGGTCAACATGGAGCCAGCGCCGCAACTGGTCGCTCGGGGTCAGATCCCGCCACCAGGCGTCCCAGGGGGCCTTCTCCCTGGCAATCCCCCGAGGCCAGAGCCGGTCCACCAGCACCCGGTACCCCGGGGGCAGGTCGGAGTCGTAGATGCGGCCGAGATGAATCGTGGCTGCCGTTGTCCTCACCTCCCGTATGGTCTTCGTCGGTCTGCGCCTTCATCATCTTGATCCTGTCTCGTTGCTCGATCCTGTCTTGTTGCCTCGGCTTGTTCCCTTCAACCTGTTTCCTTTGCCGCCCACATATTTCCTTCGCCGGCGCGCCAGATGGTTCCTGGCGCCCGGATGCTGGCTATCGGGGGCCGGCGCTGGCCCACGCCCTGGACTGCTACCGGGGCGAGGTGCAGGAGCCAGCCTTCCCTCCTGGCAGCGTGGAGCGGTTTGCCGCCTTCATGGCGGCGGAGATCGAGAAGAGGAGAACGCGGTGACAAGGGCCCCGGCCGCCCTTCGGACACGATCTCCTGCGATGGCCCGCTTGACGCCAGGGATGGAAATCGGGAGAATACGAGATAGGAATATTACTATCTGCAATCGCTGACGCCTGCCTTCCGGGTTCGGAGGGCAGGCTATGTCAAGCAGGCTGCGGAGGAGGAGTTCCGTGCGCCGGAGCCGATGGGTTTCCTGGATTGCGGGCCTGGTGGCGGCGGTGGTGCTGGCCGGCTGCGGGGGATCTGGCCCCGGGCCCGGCGGGACCGCCACTCCGGGGGAGGGAGCTGGGACCGGCGGGGAACGGATGCAGGTGGTCGCCAGCGTCTACCCCCTGTACTTCTTTGCCCGCAGGGTGGGTGGCGACCGGGTCGAGGTGGTCAGCCTGGTGCCCCCCGGCGCCGAACCCCACGACTGGGAGCCGCGGGCCTCCGACCTCAAGACCCTCAACAGCGCCCGGGTCTTCGTCTACAACGGCGCAGGCCTCGAGCCCTGGGTCGACCGGGCGCTCAAGAGCCTTGACAACAAGGGACTGATCCCCGTTGACACCAGTGCAGGGTTGCCGCTCCTGACTGGCAACGGCGAAGGCGGGCATGAGCCGGGCGGCTATGACCCCCACATCTGGCTCGACCCGGTGCTGGCGCAGGAACAGGTGAAACGCATCGCCGCGGCGCTTTCCCAGGCTGACCCGGCGGGGAAGGACGTCTACGAGGCGAACGCGCAGGCCCTGATCGCAGAGCTGGCAGCACTGGACCGGGACTATCAGGCCCTGGCCGCCTGCCCGCGCCGGGAGATCGTCATCACCCACGCCTTCTTCGGGTACCCGGCGCGCCGCTACGGGCTGGTTCAGGTGCCAATGGTGACCAGCCTGTCGCCGGAGGCAGAGCCGACCCCCAGGCAGCTGGCGGAACTGGTCCGGTTCGTCCGGGAGCGGGGCATCCGCTACATCTTCGTCGAGACCCTGGTGAGCGACCGGGTGGGCAGGGTACTGGCTCAGGAGGCCGGCGCCCAGGTGCTGGTCCTCAACCCCATCGAAGGGCTCACCCCGGAGGAGGAGGCCCAGGGCAAGGACTACCTTACCTTGATGCGGGAGAATCTGGCCAACCTCAGGCAGGGTCTGGAGTGCGGCGAGTAGCAACAGAGGTGGTGGTTGCCCCGTTGCGATCCGGTTAAGGGATTAGGATAGCTGCGCCACTTCGAAGTGGCTGCACGGCGTAAACCGGAACGAGCCGGGATTGTACCACCGCCCGTTACGGCCATGTTTCCTACTGTCGCCTCCTGGGTGTCGCCGGTCTCCGGTGATGCTTGGAACCACGGGGATCGACGACACCCTTGCCGATCCGGCAACTTTCGTTTGGTGTTGAGCCTACACCCCCCGCACCGGCGGGGGGTTGTTGCGTTTGCAGGAATTCCGAACGGGTTGGGGAAAAACAAAAAGTTGCAACCGGGGGGGAACCAGCGGTTCCGTGGGCACGTCTCTTCACTGGGTCCGCTCCCACGACGGGTGTGCCTAAACGGTGGGTGTTCTCCCACGACGGGTGTGCTAGTAGGACGGGTGCGCTCCCACGGCGTAGTCGAGGGGGGATTCGGTGTCCCGGCGTCCTGCTCACCCGGTCGTCAGTGCCATCCTTCCCAGGGCTCTTCCCGTAGCCCTGGGTCTGCTACTGCTGGCCGGCTGCACCCGGCTGCCGGAGCGAAGGGTGCCCGCCACACCGGCGCCGGTGGCGGGTGGGAGTGCCGATGTCATCAGCATCCGGGTCCTGGGCGGGGATAGCCCGGCCCTGGATGCCCATATCGCCGCCTTCTACGAAGCCTACCCGCACTACCGGGTGCGAAAGCTGCGGCCGCCCCCGGGGGTGGGCTGGGGGGAGTTCGCCCGCCTGCACATCCAGGAGGGCAATGTGGACGTCATCGCCGGCCCGAGCCCGGCTCTGGTGGCCGAAGGGCTCCTGCTCCCTCTGGACCCCCTGGTGCAGGCTTCTGGGTTTGACCTGGGGGGCCTGGGGGAGGCGGTGGACCAGCTGAGGGAGGCAGGGCAACTGTACGCGCTGCCGTACGCCGCCTCGCCGGTGGTGGTGGCATACAATCGGGAGCGGTTTGCTTCCGCCGGGGTGCCGCTGCCCCGGCCCGGCTGGACCTGGGAGGAGTTCCGGGAGGCCGCGGCCCGGACCGCCAGAGCGGGGGGCGAGGGGTACTGGGGCTTTGTCACCGACGAGCCGGCCCTGGCCGTCCAACTCTGGCTGGAGGGGCGGACGGGCGGCCGGTGGGAGACCGCCGGAGAGGCAGAGGTCCGGGAAGCCCTGGCGTTCTTCCACTCCCTGGTTTTCTCCGACGGCGCCGTGCCGCCGGTGCCGGCGCCGGAGGATGCCGGGAGGAGCACCGGGGGAACAGGTGCGGGAGGTGGCGGCTCGGTTCCCGCCTGGGAGGTGTTCTTTGCGGGCCGGGCTGCCATGATTCTGGCGGACCTCACTTTCCTCCTCTCGCAGTCCCGGGGGCCTGGGCTGCGGGGAGGCGCCCTGGACTGGGATGTGGCGCCGCTGCCGGTCCACCCTGGCGAGGAGCCGGTGATCTGGGCAGCCCCCTTCCTGTATGGCATCGCCGCCACCTCGCCGCAGCCGGAGGCTGCCTGGAACTTCGTCCGGTTTGCTGCCGGGCCGGAAGGGGCGGTGGCGATGGCCAGGGCCGGGTATTTACCCCTGTACCGTTCGCCCGAGGTCCGGGCGGCCTGGTTTGAACAGCAGCCGGCGCCTCCCCCCGGCACCGAGACCCTCTTCACCGGCCGGTGGTCCCTGGCCGGCGGGGGGCAGGCCTCAGCCGCGGAGACCTGGCGCATCCTGCATACCGCCACGGCCCGGGTACTCTCGGGCGCCTCCAGCCCGGCGGAGGCCGCGGCGGCCTTCAGGGCGGAGATGGACCAGGTGCTGGCGGGCGCTGGGGCGCCCTCCAGGTAGGGCCAGACTCCCGCGGGGTGGGGCCCCGCACGGTAGGGGCAGGGTCCCGTGCGGTGGGGTTCCGCACGGTAGGGCCAGGCTTCCGTGCGACGGGGTCCCCCGGTAAGTCCCCCGGTTAGGCCAAGCTACCGCGGATCGAGAGGAGGTGGTGGCGATGGCCGGGCCGCCTGCGCCCGCGGGTCGGAGGCCTCGGGTCCCGGCCCTGGACCTCCCCCCGGCTCGGGCCCTGGCCCTCTTCCCGACCCGTGTCCGGTCCCCCTTCCCGGCCCGCGCCCTCGCCCTGCTGCCCGCCCTCGCCCTGGCCGGTTGTGCCTTCCTGCCCGCGGAGGTAGAAGAACCGCCGCCCACCCTGCCCCCGCCGCCGGTTCGGACCGAGCGGGCGGTCTACACCGTCCGCCGGGGGGACATCGCCGAGGTCGTCCGGCTGCCGGCCCGGCTGGCTCCGGCCCGGGTTCGGGAGCTCTATTTCGAGCAGTCCGGCCGGGTGCGGGCGGTCCGGGTGCGGGCCGGCGACCGGGTAGAGGCCGGGCAGGTCCTGGCGGAACTCTACACCGACGAGGTGGAATATGGGCTCGCCCAGGCCCGGATCCGGTACGAGAAGGCGGCGGTGGCTCTGGAGGAGGCCCGCAGACAGCAGCAGGAGGGACAGCGGCAGGAGGCAGGGTCGGCAGACCTTGCCCGGCTGGAGGCCGCGGTCCACGAGGCCTGGGCCCGGCTGCAGGCGGCCCGGCAGCGGCTCGCCCAGGAGCCCACCGAGGCCGCCGGGCTCGAGGTGGAGGCCGCAGAAGCCCGGTACCGGGAGGCGGTGGCCGCCCTGGCGGAGGCCCAGGAACAGGAGGATCGCCCCGTGCCATCTCTCCGGACCCTGGTGCTGGACCTGGAGTCCGCCCGGCTGGAAGTGGAGCGCTGGGAAAAGGCCCTGGCCCAGAGCCGGCTCGTGGCCCCGTTCCCGGGCCAGGTGACCCGGGTGGCGGTCCGGCCCGGGGATGCGGTGGAGGCCTTCAGCCCGGTGGTCACCCTGGTGGACCCCACGGAACTGGTGATCGAGGCGGACGTGACCAGCAGCGACCTCGCCCGGCTGGCGGTGGGACAGAGGGCGATTCTCTCCTTCGGGGACCTGCCGGAGGTGTCCGGGACGGTGGTGGAGCTGCCGGATCCCGGGGCCCAGGCCGCCGGCGCTGGCGCCCAGCCCCTCCGGATCCGGGTCGCCCCGGACCAGCCCCTGCCCCGGGCCGCCATGGGCATGGTGGGCCAGGTGCGGGTTGTCCTTCAGGAGAAGCACGGGGTGCTGCTGGTGCCCAACGCCGCCCTCCGGCAGTACGGCGACCGCACCTACGTGCTGCTCGCGGAGCCCCGCCGGGAGGTGGACGTGGTGGTGGGCATCCGGGGGGAGACGGAGAGCGAGATCCTGGCGGGGCTGGAGGAAGGCGACCGGGTGATCGGCAGGTGATGGCGGCGTGAAGGGGAACCGGCCGGCCACCGTCTCCCTGGCGGCCCGGGTAAGGGTACTGGCCTCCCGCTTGGTGGCGGCCCTGGCCAGGGCCCTGGCCCCGACCTTCATGGCGAACCGGGCCAGGGTGCTGGCCTCCACCCTACGGCTGGCCGTCCGGCGGCTCTGGGTTCGCCGCCGGTACACCGCCGGCCTCCTGGCCGGCTTTGTCCTGGCGGTGGCCGCGGCGGCCAGCGTGCCCCTCTTCACCGCGGGGGCGCTGCAGCGGCTCCTGGAGGCAGAGCTCCGGTCCGCAGGTCAGCGGCACCCGGCTGGGATTCACATCGCCCACCTGGAGCATCCCCAGCGCCGGACCCGGGCGGCGCAGTTTGATGCCGCGGATGCCATCGCCCGGACGGTGGGCCCGGCCCTCATCGGCCTGCCCATCGACACGTTTGTGCGGTACGGGGCCCTGGAGCCGACCCGGGCCCGGTCCGCGGCCCCCGGCCGGCTGAGCCCCCGGGAGCGGTGGCTCTCCCTGGCCTTCCTTTCGGACCTGGAGCACCACGTGCAGGTGACTGACGGCCGCCTCCCCCGGCCTGATCCCACCCCGGACGGCTTTCTCGAGGCGATGGTGGAGGAGGCGGCCCTGGACCGACAGGACCTGACCGTCGGAGCGGAGCTGGTGGTGCCCCTGGGCCGGGACCCGGGGGCCGGCGAGGTGAAGGTCCGGATTGTGGGGGCCTTTGTCCGGGCGGACCCGGAGGAGGCCTACTGGTTCCAGGCCGGGCCCTTCGACCAACACCTCTTCCTTCCCGAGGAGACCTTCCGCACCCAGGTGCTGCCCCGGGAAGGGGCGGCCCCGGGCCAGTACTCCTGGTACTACGGGGTGCCGGCGGATGCCCTCCGGGTGACCGACGCCGTCCGGCTCCTGGGGGCCCTCTACGATTTGGAGGCGCGGATGGCCCAGGCGCTGCCGGACACCCGGATCTTCGCCGGGCCGGTGGACCTGCTCACCCGGTACGCCCTGCGGTCTCTGGACCTGCAGCGGCTGCTGATCCTGCTGCTGATGCCGGCCCTGGCGGCGATCGGCTACTTCCTGGTGGTCACCGCGGGGATGATGGTGGAGGGGCAGCGGCAGGAGATCGCCACCCTCCGCAGCCGGGGGGCGAGCCCGGGGCAGATCGCAGGCCTCTACCTGGTGGAGGGGCTGGTCCTGGCCGGGGTGGCCCTGGCCCTGGGCCTGCCCCTGGGGGCGCTCCTCGCCAGGGCCATGGGGGCGGTGGCGGGGTTCCTTCAGTTTGTCCGGCGGACCCAGCCGCCCCTGCTCCTCTCCGGTACCTTCTGGGGTTACGGCCTGGCCGCCGCCGGCCTGGCCGCCCTGGCCTACCTGCTCCCCGCCCTTCCGGCGGCCCGGCAGAGCATCGTCGCCCAGAAGCAGGAGGCCGCCCGGCGGCTCACCAGGCCCCTCTGGAGCCGCCTGGGGCTGGACTTCCTGCTCCTTGGGCTGGCGGGATACAGCTACTACACCCTCGCCCGCCCGGGGGCCGGCGCCCTGATCCCGCTGGCGCCCGGAGGGGCGGGGGAGGCCTGGGCGCCGGCAGCGGCCCCGGGGGCCGCCGGAGCGCCCGCCGCGGGGCCGGGGGAGGCCGGGGGACTGGCGCTGGGCATCCGGCTGATGGAGCCCCTCCACCTGGTGGCGCCCTTTCTCCTGATCCTGGGGGCGGGGCTCTTTCTCCTGCGTCTGGTGCCCCTGCTGGCGGGGCTTGGGGCCCGGCTGGCGGAGCGGGGGCGGGGGACGGCCCTTTACCTCGCCCTGGTCCAGCTCAGCCGGGCGGGGGCCAGCTACGCCCCGGTGATCCTGCTCCTTACGGTCACCA
>QGUP01000016.1 GCA_003242505.1 Bacillota bacterium | reverse complement strand
CCCCAGGCCGGTAGCAGGCCCGCCCGGAGGAGAGGGGCTCCGGGCGGTCAGCCGCGCCCGCGTTCCCGCGGTGGCTCACGGACCGGAAACAACACCGGATATGGGGCTTAACCCTGCCGCTGCTTGTGCTTGGGGTTCTCGCAGATCACCATGACGCGACCCTTGCGGCGGATGATCTTGCACTTGTCGCAGATCTTCTTCACCGACGGCCGGACCTTCACGGTTTACCCTCCCCGGTCCTCGAATTTGTCGCGGAGACTACCTGGGGCCCCCCGGGGGTCGATCCCCCGCGGGAGCCCTGGGCCCTGCTCCAGGGGGATGGAATGGCAAGGGCGCCTGCTCGGGCGCAGACCGACCCAGGGACCCGGGGCAACCCCTGGGCCGCGGGTCGCGGTGCGAGCCGGCCCGACCCTTACTTGAACCGGTATACGATTCTACCACGGGTCAGGTCGTATGGCGAGAGTTCCACCGTAACCCGGTCGCCGGGGAGGATCCGGATGAAGTGCATCCGGATCTTGCCGGAAACGTGCGCGAGGATCTTGTGCCCGTTGTCCAGCTCGACCCGGAACATGGCGTTGGGCAAGGGCTCGATCACCCGGCCCTCCACCTCAATCACGTCATCCTTCGGCACTGCGCTCTGCCCCCCCTTCCAGGTGTGCGACAGCAGCAGCCAGAGCCTCCTGAATCTCTGCGTCGGTCACCCTGTCCCCCCGCTGGAGCCGGTGGCCCAGCTCCTCGTAGACCACGGGCGTCAGTTTCAGGTGCCGGAGATTCTTGCGCTTGGGGTTCTCGAGGCTCCGGGAACGGCCATTGGCGATGGCAACAAACCGCTCGTCGAGGATCCTGACGACCAGGTAGGGAGCCCCGGTGTCCCGCCCGGCGGTCGAGATGACTACCTGGCCGACCCTGGGCACCTCCAAACCCGTGCGCACGGAACCACCGTCCCACGCTCAGACCCCGGAGGGGTCTCCAGTCCAATATCACTATTATACTACAAACTGGCTGCTCTGGCGACATCGGGCGCGCCGGCGTCACGGCAGGGTCAGGATCTCCGGGCCGTGGTCAGTGATGGCGACGGTGTGCTCGAAGTGGGCCGAGTACCCGCCGTCCGCGGTCACCACCGTCCACTGGTCCGGCAGCACCCGGGTCATCCAGGTGCCGGTGTTGACCATCGGCTCGATGGCCAGCACCATCCCCGGCCGGAGCACGAGGCCCGTCCCCGGGCGGCCGTAGTTGGGCACCTGGGGATCCTCGTGCATGTTGGCGCCAATCCCGTGGCCGCAGTACTCCCGGACGACGCTGAAGCCGTGGCTCTCCACGTAGGACTGGACCGCGTAGCCGATGTCGCCCAGGCGCCGTCCCGGCCGGCACTCGGCGATGGCCCGCTCCAGGGCCTCCCGGGTCACCCGGAGGAGCCGCTCCACCTCGGGGGAGACCTTCCCCACGGGCCAGGTGTAGGCGCAGTCGCCCACGTACCCCTTGTAGGTCACCCCGAGGTCGATGGCGACGATGTCGCCCTCCCGGAGCACCCGGTCCCCGGGGATCCCGTGGACCACCTCATCGTTGACCGAGGTGCAGATGGAGGCCGGGTACCCCCGGTAACCCTTGAAGGTCGGGATGGCACCCGCCTGCCGGATCAGCCGCTCCGCCAGGGCGTCCAGTTCCCGGGTGGTGATCCCGGGCCGGATGGCCTTGCGCAGTTCCTCGTGGACCTGGGCGGCAATCCGGCCGGCCTCCCGCATCACCGCGATCTCCCGGGCTGACTTCAGGATGATCATCTAGCCACCCACGACCTTCCGGATCGCCGCGGAGACTGCCGCCACCGGCTGGGTGCCGTCGACTTCCCGCAGCAGCCCCCGGGAGCGGTAGTACTCGATGAGAGGAGCCGTCTTGGCGTGGTACTCCGCCAGCCGGGCCCGGACGGTCTCCGGGTTGTCGTCGGACCGGTGGACGAGTTCACCGCCGCACCGGTCGCAGACCCCGTCCCGCCGGGGCGGCCGGGTCCGGAGGTGGTAGATCTCGCCGCACTCCTTGCAGGTCCGGCGTCCCACCGCCCGGTCCACCAGCACGCTCTCGGGCACCACGATGTTGACCACGGCCTGGAGGGGCATCTGCAGTTCCTCCAGAAGCTGCCCCAGGCCGTCGGCCTGGACCACCGTCCGGGGAAAGCCGTCGAAGATGAACCCCCGCTGGGCGTCCGGCTGGGCGAGCCGGTCCCGGACCAGGCCCAGGATGATCTCGTCCGGCACCAGGAGCCCCTTGTCCATGTACTCCCGGGCGGCCTTGCCCAGGGGCGTGCCCTCCCGGACGTGCTGCCGGAGGATGTCGCCGGTGGAGATGTGGGCCACTCCTTCCTCCCGGGCCAGGGTGGCCGCCTGGGTGCCCTTGCCGGCCCCGGGCGGGCCGAGGAGAATGATGCGCATCGCTTCCACCCTCCGCTCAGGACTGACGGGGCAGGGCCCGGGGCGGGGCGCCCTCGCCCCAACCCCGCCGGGAGTCAGCGCATGAAGCCCTGGTACTGGCGCAGCACCAGGTGGGCCTCCACCTGCCGCATGGTCTCAATGGCCACACCGACGACAATGAGGAGCGCGGTGCCGCCGATGCCCGCGTTGGGGTTCTGGGTCACCGCCACGAGGGCGTAGGGCAGGACCGTGATGCCCGCGAGGAACAGGGCGCCGACAAAGGTGAGCCGGTTGGAGACCTTCGCCAGGTAGTCGGCCGTGGGCTTGCCCGGCCGGAGACCGGCGACGATCCCGCCGGCCTTCCGGATGTTGTCCGCGACCTCCACCGGGTTGAAGGTGATGGTGGTGTAGAAGTAGGTGAACCCGATGGTGAGGAGGGCGAAGGCGATCAGGTACCACGGGTGCCGGAAGTTGAAGTTGTCCATAATCCACCGCACCACGGGGTGGGTCTGGTCGAAGTAGCTGGCCACCGTGGGCGGGAAGACCAGCAGCGACTGGGAGAAGATCACCGGGATCACGCCGGCCTGGTTGACCCGAATCGGCAGGTGGGTGCTGTGGCCGCCCAGGGTCCGGCGCCCCACGGTCCGCCGGGCGTACTGGACCGGGATCCGGCGCACCCCTTCGGTGACCAGCACCGTGAAGGCGACGATCAGGACGCCCAGGACCGCCACCAGCAGGATCTGGAAGAGGTCCACCTGCCCCACCCGGTAGAGCTCCACCGTGCCCTTCACCGTCCGGGGCACCCGGGAGAGGATGCCGGCGAAGATCAACAGGGAGATCCCGTTGCCGATCCCCTTCTCGGTGATCAGCTCACCGAGCCACATCAGGAAGGCGGTGCCCGCGGTGAGGGTGACGATAATGATGAAGAGATCGGTCCAGGAGTCGGGGTGGAGCATGGCGCCCGCCCGCCGGATGGTGAGGGCCATACCGAGGGCCTGGATCAGCCCCAGGATCACCGTGCCGTAGCGGACGTACTCCTGGAGCTTGCGCCGGCCCTGCTCACCTTCCTTGGAAAGCTCCTCCCAGCGGGGGATGACCACCGTCAGGAGCTGGACGATGATCGAGGCGTTGATGTAGGGCGTCACGGACATCGCGAAGATGGACATCGTCCGGAACGCGCCGCCGGAGATCACGTCAAAGAGCCCAAAGAGGCCGCCGCGGTCGATGAGCTCCTGGATCACCCGGGTGTCGATGCCGGGAACGGGGATCACCGCCCCCAGGCGGAAGACCGCCAGCATGCCCAGGGTGAACAGCAGCCGGTTGCGCAGACCCGGCGAACGGAACACCGCCCGCACCGACTCCATCATCGCCACGATTACTTCACCTCACGGGCGGCCTCGAGAACCTCAGCCTTCCCTCCGGCCGCGGTGATCTTCTCGAGGGCGGACTTGCTGAAGGCATGGGCTTTGACGATCAGGGGCTTCTCCAGGTTGCCGTCGCCCAGGATCTTGATGCCGTCCTTGTCGCCGTGGGCCAGCCGGTGGGCGATCAAGACCTCCGGCGTCACCTCGGTGCCGGCCTCAAACCGGTTGAGGGCCTTCACGTTGACGATCTCGTAGACCTTCTTGAAGGGGCCGTTGGTAAAGCCCCGCTTGGGCACCCGGCGCTGGAGCGGCATCTGGCCACCCTCAAACCCCGGGCGGACGCCGCCGCCGGACCGGGCCTTTTGCCCCTTGTGCCCCCGGGTCGAGGTCTTGCCGTGGCCGGAGCCGATGCCCCGGCCCACCCGCTTGGGCTTCCGCTTGCTTCCGGGAGCCGGACGCAGGTCATGAAGCTGCATCGCTGCCTCACCTCATCCTTGCCTTGCTACCCCGGGGCTCTCCGCGCCGCCGGGGTGAGGGTCGCACCGCCCCGGAGGGGCGGCACTCGCATCTCAGCGGTACTCGGCACTCGCAATCTGTGCGGTCCCACGTGCTGCGATGGAACCCGCCGGCCAGCCGGGGCCGGGGCCGCCGCGCCCCGCCCCGACCGGTGCCGCCGGCGCCAGGCCTACCGCACCTAGGCCTCCCGCACCTCGACCAGGTGCTTCACCTTCTCAATCATGCCCCGGATCGCGGGGTTGTCGGGCAGTTCGTGGGACTGACCGGGCTTCCGGAGGCCCAGGGCCCGGACCGTCGCCTGATGGCGCTCGTTCTTCCCGGCGAGACCCCGCTTGAGCGTCACGATCAGCTTCCCGGCCACGAGGTCTCCCTCCTAAGACAGGATCTCCTCAACGGTCTTGCCCCGGGCCCGGGCCACTTCCTCGGGGCTCCGCATCTGCTTGAGGGCATCCAGAGTGGCGAGGACCATGTTGTTGGCGTTGTTGGAGCCGAGGGACTTGGCCAGGACGTCCCGGACCCCCGCCAGTTCCAGCACCGCCCGCACGGCGCCGCCGGCGATCACGCCGGTACCCTCAGAGGCCGGCTTGATCAGGACCTTACCGGCCCCCCACTCGCCGATGGCCTCGTGGGGCAGGGTGGTGCCCTGCAGGGGCACGGTGATCATCGACTTCTTGGCGGCCTCCACGGCCTTGCGGATGGCCTCGGGGATCTCCTGGGCCTTGCCCATCCCGGCGCCCACCCGGCCGGCCCCGTCGCCGACCACCACGAGGGCGCTGAAACTCATGCGCCGGCCGCCCTTGACGGTCTTGGAGACCCGCCGGATCTCGACCAGCTTTTCCCTCAGCTCTGGCTCGTTGGAACCAACGCGCGGCACGTTCCTACCTCCCTCGCGTCAGAACTGCAGACCGCCGGCGCGGGCGCCGTCGGCCAGCGCCGCAACCCGCCCGTGGTAGAGGTAGCCGCCGCGGTCGAAGACCACCTTGGTGATGCCCTTCGCCAGGGCCCGCTGGGCGAGGACCTCGCCCACCACCCGGGCTGCCTCGACGGTGCTCCCCTTGTCGATCCGCTGCCGGACCTCCGGGTCCAGGGTGGAGGCGGCGCAGAGGGTGTGGCCACGGTCGTCGTCGATGATCTGGGCATAGATGTGCTTGTTGGACCGGAAGACATTCAAACGGGGCCGCTCGGAGGTCCCGTGGACCTTCTTCCGGACCCGAAGGTGCCGCTTCTTGCGGGCCTTGTTGCGGTCCTCCTTCAAGATCATCCCGGGTTCCCTCCTTACTTCTTGCCGGCCTTACCGGCCTTGCGGCGCACCCGCTCGCCGGCATACCGGATGCCCTTGCCCAGGTAGGGCTCCGGGGGCTTCAGGGCGCGGATATTGGCCGCGACCTGACCGACAAGCTCCTTGTCGATGCCCTTGACGATGATGTTGGTCGGGTTCGGCACCTCGAAGGTGATCCCCGGCGGGGGCTGGACCTCCACCGGGTGGCTGAAGCCCAGGGACAGGGTCAGCTTGTTGCCGGACTTGGTGGCCCGGTAGCCCGTCCCCACGATCTCCAGCGCCTTCTCGTAGCCCTGGGTCACACCCTGCACCATGTTGGCGATCAGGGTGCGGGTGAGGCCGTGTAGGGCCTTGTGCATCCGCTCATCGGAAGGCCGCTCGACGCGGACCACGTTGTCTTCGATCTTGATGATCATATCCCGATGGATCTGCCGGGTCAGCTCGCCCTTGGGGCCCTTGACCCGCACCAGGTTGTTCTCCTCCACGGTCACGGTGACGCCGGCAGGGATCGGGATGGGCTGCTTACCTACCCGGGACATGCCCGCACCTCCCCCTTACCAGACGTAGCAGAGGACCTCGCCGCCCACGCCCAGGCGCCGAGCCTCCTTGTCGGTCATGATCCCCTTGGAGGTGGAGAGGATGGCAATGCCCAACCCGCCCAGCACCCTGGGAATCTGGTCCTTCTTCGCGTAAATCCGCCGGCCGGGCTTGGAGACCCGCTTCAGCCCCTGGATCACCCGGGCCTTGCCCGGGCCGTACTTCAGGTAGATCCGGATGATCCCCTGCTTGCCATCGTCGATCCACTCGTAGTCCCGGATGTACCCTTCCCGCTTGAGGATCTCGACGATGGCCCGCTTCATCTTCGAACCCGGAACCTCCACCTTCTCGTGGTAGACCATGTTCGCGTTCCGGATGCGGGTCAGGAGATCCGCAATCGGATCAGAGACGACCATAATCGGTTCCTCCTCTCATCCCGGCCGGTTCCGGAGGTGCCGGTCGCAGGAGCCTCCCCCGGCCTGGCCGGGCGAAACTACCAGGACGCCTTCTTCACGCCGGGAATCTCGCCCCGGTGGGCCAGGTACCGGAAGCAGTGCCGGCAGATGCCGAACCGCCGCATGTACGCCCGGGGACGGCCGCAGAGCTTGCACCGGTTCCGCTGCCGCACCTTGTACTTGGGCGGGCGGTTCGCCTTGGCGATCCAGGCCTTGGTGGCCATCGAACGCTACACCCCCTTCTCCCCGCAGGGCTCCCTGCTCACGACTCCCGGAAAGGCATCCCGAGGGCCTTCAAAAGCTCCTTGGACTCCTCGTCGGTCTTCGCGGTGGTGACGATCACCACGTCCATGCCCCGGATCTTGTCTACCTTGTCGTAGTCGATCTCGGGGAAGATCAGCTGCTCCTTCAGGCCCAGGCTGTAATTGCCCCGGCCGTCAAAGGAGTTGGGGGAGACGCCCCGGAAGTCCCGCACCCGGGGGAGCGCGATGTAGATCAGCCGCTCCAGGAAGTCCCACATCTTCTGCCCCCGCAGGGTCACCTTGAGGCCGATGGGCATCCCCTTGCGGACCTTGAACGCGGCGACGGACTTCTTGGCCCGGCAGACCACCGGCCGCTGGCCGGTGATGGCCATCAGGTCCTCGGTGGCGCTGTCGATGGCCTTGGGGTTCTGGATCGCCTCCCCGAGGCCCATATTGATGACGACCTTCTCGATCCGGGGAACCTGGAGCGGGTTCTTGTACCCGAAGCGCTTCTGGAGGGCGGGGACAACCTCCTTGAGGTACTTCTCCTTGAGGGACACGCGAAAACCTCCTTCCCGCCCCGTTTAGTCGTCAAAGCTGGTGCCGCACTTGTTGCAGACCCGCACCTTCTTGCCGTTCTCGCTCCGCTTATTGATCCGGCGCGGCGCGTTGCAGTTGGAGCACCAGATCATCACGTTGGAAGCGTGGATGGGGGCCGGCTTCTCGATGATGCCGCCCTGCATCATCTGGGGGTTGGGCCGGACGTGGCGCTTGACGATGTTGACGCCCTCCACGATCACCCGGCCCTCTTTCGGGAAGACGGCCTGCACCTTGCCCCGCTTGCCCTTGTCCTTACCGGCGATGACCAGGACCTCGTCGCCCTTCTTGACGTGCACCTTCGGCCGCACGCTGCACCCTCCTTCCCGCCTGCCGCTCACAGAACCTCGGGGGCCAGGGAGATGATCTTCATGAACTCCTTGTCCCGGAGTTCACGCGCGACGGGCCCGAAGATGCGGGTACCCCGGGGTTCCTTGTCATCCCGGATGATGACCGCGGCGTTCTCGTCGAAGCGGATGTAGGAGCCATCGGGGCGGCGCAGGCCCTTGCGGGTGCGCACGATGACTGCCTTCACCACATCGCCCTTCTTGACGATGCCGCCGGGGGTGGCCTCCTTGACGGATGCGACGATGATGTCGCCGATGTTCCCGTAGCGCCGGTTGGAGCCGCCCAGGACGCGGATGCACATGATCTCCTTGGCGCCGGTGTTGTCGGCCACCACCAGCCGAGTCTGAGGCTGGATCACGGCCTGCTACCTCCTTTGACCGTCGAGTCGTCGGAGGGGCGGCGCCCCGGCCTAGTGGGCCGCCCGCTCCAGGATCTCGACCACGCGCCAGCGCTTCAGCTTGGACAGGGGCCGGGTCTCCATGATCCGCACCCGGTCACCTACCCGGCACTCGTTGTTCTCGTCGTGCGCGTGGAACTTCTTGGTCCGCTTGATCCGCTTCTTGTACAGGGGGTGCTCTACCAGGGTCTCAACCTTGACTACGACGGTCTTGTCGTTCTTGTCCGAGACCACCACGCCGACCCTGGTCTTCCGCTGCCCGCGCTCTGCCACCGTCGTCCCCCCTCTCAGGCCTGCTGCGCCTGCTTCTGCAGTTCCCGTTCCCGCAGGATGGTCTTGATGCGGGCGATGTCCTTCCGGACCTGACGGATACGGGCGGGGTTATCCAGGTTATTGGTCGCGAGCTGGAACCGGAGGTTGAAGAGCTCTTCCTTCAGAGCCTTGACCTTGGCCTGAAGCTCCTCGGAACTCAGTTGCCGGAGTTCCTTAGCCTTCATTGGCCTCACCACCCGTCTCGCCGGCGACCGGCAGCGCCTGCTCCTTCTTGACGATCTTGGTCTTGACCGGCAGCTTGTAGGCGGCCAGCCGCAGAGCCTCCACGGCCACGTCCTCCGGCACACCGCCGATCTCGAAGAGCACCCGGCCGGGCTTCACCACCGCCACCCAGAACTCGGGGTTGCCCTTGCCGCCGCCCATCCGGGTCTCCGCCGGCTTCTTGGTGATGGCCTTGTGGGGGAAGATCTTGATCCAGAGCTTCCCGCCCCGGCGGACGTGACGGGTGATGGCCACCCGGGCCGCCTCGATCTGCCGGTCGGTGATCCAGCCGGCCTCGAGGGCCTGCAGGCCGAACTCACCGAAGTGGACCTCGTTGCCCGCCTTGGACGGGCCCCGCAGCCGCTGCTTCCGGAAGGGCTTCCGCCACTTCACCCGCTTCGGTGCCAGCATCGATCACGCACCCCCCTTTCCGGCGCCCGCCC
This sequence comes from Bacillota bacterium, assembly GCA_003242505.1. Taxonomy (GTDB): domain Bacteria; phylum Bacillota; class Sulfobacillia; order Symbiobacteriales; family ZC4RG38; genus ZC4RG38. The sequence goes on along the minus strand of QGUP01000016.1, from coordinate 4,736 downwards.
GGGCCGCCTGGCCCCGGGCCCCGCCCCGGCCGCCCCGGCGGCCGCCCCGCTCCCGGCGCTCCTGCCGGCGGGGAGCCTCCGGCGGGGTGACCTGCTCGCCGAACTCGCCCTTGTTGATCCAGACCTTGACGCCGATCTTGCCGTAGGTGGTGTTGGCCTCGGCAAAGCCGTAGTCGATGTCGGCCCGGAGGGTGTGGAGCGGCACGGAGCCCTCGCTGTCCCGCTCCCGCCGGGCGATCTCGGCGCCGGCGATCCGGCCGGAGACGATCACCCGGACCCCCTTGGCGCCCATCCGCATCGCCCGGCTGATGGCCTGCTTCATGGCCCGGCGGCAGGAGACCCGCTTCTCCAGCTGCTGGGCGATGTTCTCCGCCACCAGTTGGGCGTCCAGCTCCGGCACCCGGATCTCGACGATGTCGATCCGGACCTTCTTGCCGGTCATGGCCTCGAGGTGCTTGCGCAGGTCCTCGATGCCGGTGCCGCCCTTGCCAATGATCATGCCGGGCTTGGCGGTGTGGACGACGACCCGCACCTGGCCCTGGGTCCGTTCGATCTCGATGGTGGAGACGCCGGCGTGGTAGTAGGTGTTCTTGATGTACCGGCGGATCTTGACGTCCTCAACCAACAGCGCCGGGAGGTCCTTCTTGCTGGCGAACCACCGGGAGTTCCAGTTCCGGAATACCCCGACGCGCAGGCCGTTGGGATGTACCTTCTGACCCACTACCGCTTACCCTCCTTTTCCGCCACCACCACGGTGATGTGGGAGGTGCGCTTCAGGATGGGGAAAGCCTGCCCACGCATCCGGGGGTGCCAGCGCTTGAGGGTGGGGCCCTGGTCCACGTAGGCCTTGGCCACCACGAGGTTCTCCGGGTTCATGTTGTAGTTGTGCTCGGCGTTGGCCACCGCGCTCTTCAGCACCTTGAGGATCGGCTTGGCCGCGCGCTTGGGCACGAACCGCAGGATGGTTTCCGCTTCCTTCACGCTCTTGCCCCGGATCAGGTCGATCACGACACGGCACTTCCGGGGGGCGATCCGGATGTAGCGGGCCACCGCCTTCGCTTCCATCGGTCTGACCCTCCTTGTTACTTCAGCCGCGTCGCCTTCTCGGTCATGCCGCCGTGGCCCTTGAAGGTCCGGGTCGGAGCGAACTCACCCAGCTTGTGGCCCACCATCTCCTCGGTGATGTAGACCGGCACGTGCTTGCGGCCGTCGTGGACCGCGATGGTGTGGCCGACGAACTCCGGGATGATGGTGCAGTCCCGGGCCCAGGTCTTGATGACCCGCTTCTCGCCCTTCTCGTTCAGGGCCTGGATCTTCTTCAGCAGTTTGGGGTCAACGTACGGGCCCTTCTTCAAGGAGCGCCCCACTGCTCACACAACCCCCTTCCGCTACTTCCGCCGCTTGACGATGTACTTGTCGGAGGCCTTGCCCTTCTTCCGGGTCTTCTTGCCCAGGGTAGGCTTGCCCCACGGGGTCAGCGGCGACTTGCGGCCAATGGGGGCCTTACCCTCGCCACCGCCGTGCGGGTGGTCGACGGGGTTCATGGCAGAACCGCGCACGTGGGGCCGGCGGCCCAGCCAGCGGTTGCGACCCGCCTTGCCGATGGTGACGTTCTCGTGGTCCAGGTTCCCCACCTGACCGATGGTCGCCCGGCAGGTGCCCAGGACGTACCGCATCTCACCGGAGGGCAGCCGGAGGAGCACGTACTTGCCCTCCTTGCCCATCACCTGGGCGTAGGTGCCCGCGGCCCGGGCCAGCTGACCGCCCCGGCCGGGGGAGAGCTCGACGTTGTGGACCAGGGTACCGACGGGGATATTGGCCAGGGGCAGGGCGTTGCCCACCTTGATATCCACGTCGGGCCCGCTCATCACCGTGTCGCCCACCTTCAGCCCCAGGGGCGCGATGATGTACCGCTTCTCCCCGTCAGCGTAGTGCAGGAGGGCGATCCGGGCGCTCCGGTTGGGGTCGTACTCGATGTGCGCGACCTTCGCGGGGATCCCGTCCTTGTTCCGCTTGAAGTCGATGATCCGGTAGAGCCGCTTGTGGCGGCCGCCCCGGAAGCGGACGGTGATGCGGCCCTGGTTGTTGCGACCACCCGTGGAGGGGAGGGGCACCACGAGGGAGCGCTCGGGCTCGGTACGGGTGATCTCCTCAAAGGTCTGGACCGTCATCTGCCGGATACCCGGCGAGGTCGGCTTGAACCGCTTGATGCCCATGTGGCGCTACCCTCCTTTACGATGCGCCCTCGAAGATCGGGATGCTCTGGCCTTCGGCCAGGGTGACGATGGCCTTCTTCCAGCTCGGCCGGTAGCCGACGCTGCGGCCCATGCGCCGGCGCTTCCCCGGCACGTTCATGGTGTTGACCTTGACGACCTTGACCTTGAAGATCTCCTCGACCGCCTGCTTGATCTGGGTCTTGGTGGCGTCGGGGTGTACCTGGAAGGTGTACTTGCGCTGCGCCATGGCGGCGGTGCTCTTCTCGGTGATGATGGGCCGGATCAGGATGTCCCGGGCATCCATGTTAGCCGAGCACCTCCTCAACCACGGCCACCGCTTCCTGGGTGATGATCACCTTCGGGGCCTTCAGGACCTCGTAGGTGTTCAGGTCCCGGGCGGCCATGACCGCGGTGCCAGGGATGTTCCGGGCGGACTTGTAGACGTTGGGGTTGTGGGTGGCGGTGACGATGAGGGCCTTCTCGGTGCCAAAGGTCTTGAGCAGCCGGACGACCTCCTTGGTCTTGGGCGCCTCGATGTCGTAGGAGTCCAGCACCACGAAGTTCCCGTCCGCCACCTTGGCCGAAAGCGCCTGCTTCAGCGCGAGCCGGCGCATCTTCTTGGGCACCTCAAGCCGGTAGGACCGGGGATGAGGACCGAAGACGACACCGCCGCCGCGCCAGTGCGGCGCCCGGATGGAGCCCTGCCGGGCCCGGCCGGTCCCCTTCTGCCGCCAGGGCTTGCGGCCGCCGCCCCGCACCTCGCCGCGGGTCTTGGTATCGTGGGTGCCCTGGCGCTGGTTGGCCAGGTACGCGGTCACGACCTGGTGCAGCAGGGCGATGTTGGGCTGGAGGCCAAAGATGTCGTCCCGGAGCTCCAGCTCCCCCACCTGCTGCCCTTCCTTGTTGAAAAGGGCTACCTTCGGCATCGCTCCTGACCTCCCTCCCGGCTACCGCTTGGCCTTGACCGAGTCCCGGATGATGAGCAGCGAACCCTTGTTCCCCGGCACCGAGCCCTTGACCAGGAGCAGGTTCCGCTCGGCGTCGACCCGGACCACCTTCAGCCCCAGGATGGTCACCCGCTCGCCGCCCATCCGGCCGGGGAGCCGCCGGCCCTTGGGCACCCGGCCGGCCCGCCGGAAGCCGAGGCTACCGGGGCGCCGGTGGTACTTGGAACCGTGGGACATCGGCCCCCGCCGGAGACCCCACCGCTTGATGCCGCCGGCAAAGCCCTTGCCCTTGGAAGTGCCGGTGACGTCCACGAGCTCCCCAGGGGAGAAGATGTCCACCTTGATCTCGTCGCCGACGTTGTAGCCGTCGACGCTCTCCAGCCGCAGCTCCCGGAGGTACCGCTTCGGGGCCACCCCGGCCTTCTGGAAATGGCCCTTCAGGGGTTTGTTCAGGTGCTTTTCCTTGATATCGCCGAACCCAATCTGGATCGCGGTGTACCCGTCGGTCTCGACGGTCTTCTTCTGGACCACGACGCAGGGCCCAGCCTCGATGACGGTGACCGGAATCACCCGGCCCTCCTCATCGAAGACCTGGGTCATGCCCAGCTTCCTGCCCAGAATCCCCTTCTTCACGTGAACACCTCCTGATCAGCGGTTGTCCCCTCCGGTCCAGCGGCCCGGCGGGCCCGGGGACAGGCCCTGGCCGTGCCGCCGCCCACCCGCCCGCCGCGGCGCATGAACACCCGCCCGGGCGTGTCGGCCGGCCCGCAGGGACAACATGATGCGCTGGGCGCACAACCGTAGATTATACCATGAAACCAGCTCCGGGTCACGGCCCCGGGCCGGCAAAGCCTCCGGTGCTGCCGACCACCGAGTCGACCGCCGGGGGTGACAGCCTCACCGGCCTTACAGCTTGATCTCGATGTCCACCCCGGCGGGAAGGTCCAGCCGCATCAGGGCGTCGATGGTCTTCTGGTTGGGCTCGTAGATGTCGATCAGCCGCTTGTGGACCCGCATCTCGAACTGCTCGCGGATGTCCTTCTCGCCGTTGGGCGCCGTCAGGATGGTGAAGACGCTCCGCTCGGTGGGCAGGGGCACGGGGCCCGAGACCCGCGCGCCGTGCCGCTGCGCGGTCTCCACGATCTTCTGGGCCGAGGCATCCAGCAGCTTGTGGTCGAAGGCCTTGAGGCGGATGCGGATCTTCTGCTTCTGGCCAGGCTGGGGAGCCGCCACGCCTGATCCCTCCCTTGCGCATCAGGGCTCTTTAGGCCACGGGCGCCCCCCCGGATCTCTCCGGGGGGGCGTCACCGGAGCGGGTCGTTACTCGATGATCTTGGTCACGACACCGGCACCGACGGTGCGGCCGCCCTCACGGATCGCGAACCGCAGGCCTTCCTCCATCGCGATGGGGGTGATGAGCTCGACGGTCAGGTTGACGTGGTCACCGGGCATGCACATCTCAACGCCCTGGGGCAGCTTGATGGTGCCGGTGACGTCGGTGGTCCGGAAGTAGAACTGCGGCCGGTAGCCGTTGAAGAACGGGGTGTGCCGGCCACCCTCCTCCTTGGTCAGG
>QGUP01000351.1 GCA_003242505.1 Bacillota bacterium | reverse complement strand
GAGGAGTACAGCCCTTGTAAAGAAACCTGACAGGCGCCGGCGGGAGCGTGAGGACAGTGGCGAAGGAGCCCCTCAGCACCACCCCGGTCTACCCCATCGGTGTGGCGGAGCGCCTGACGGGCCTCACCAGCCGCCAGCTCCGCTACTGGGAGAGCCAGGGCCTGGTCAAACCCGCCCGGACCAAGGGGCGGCAGCGGCTGTACTCCGAGGCCGACATCGCCCGGCTGAAGGAGATCAAGCGGCTGCTGGGCGAGGGGATGACCCTGGCCCGGGTCAAGGAGTACCTGGCCGCCCGGGAGGGGAGGCGCCTGCCGGATCCCGGTGAACGGGTGATCCATCTCGAGCGCGGGCAGCGCCTCAGGAGCCTGTACCCGCTGTCGAACCGGGCTGAACTGCTGGAGTGGATTGACAGGGACGACGACTAGTCGGCACCGAAAGGGGTACGGGCGGTATGACAGCCGAGCAAGTACTGGAACTGATGCGGAAACACAGTATCGAATACGTGGATTTCCGGCTGACCGATGTGCCCGGCCAGTGGCAGCACATCACGATCCCGGCGTCAGAGGTGACCGAAGAGACCTTCCGCCGGGGCATCGCCTTCGACGGCTCCAGCATTCGGGGCTTCCGGGGCATCGAGGAGTCCGACATGGTGATGGTGCCGGATCCCTCCACCGCCTTCATCGACCCCTTCACGGCCCATCCCACCCTGGCCATCACCTGCGACATCTACCTGCCTGACGGGCAGCGGTACGAGCGGGACCCCCGCTACGTCGCCCAGAAGGCCGAGGCGTACCTCAAGGCCACGGGGATCGCGGACACCTCCTACTGGGGCCCCGAACTGGAGTTTTTCATTTTTGACGAGGTCCGGTTCCGGCTGGGCCCCAACGAGGCCTACTACTTCGTGGATTCGGCCGAGGCGGCCTGGAACACCGACAAGCCCGGCAGCACGGGTTATGCGGTCCGCACCAAGCAGGGCTACGTCCCGGTGGCGCCCACCGACAGCCTCCAGGACCTCCGCTCGGAGATGTGCAACGAACTGATGCGCATCGGCATCCGGGTGGAGCGGCACCACCACGAGGTGGCCACCGGCGGCCAGGTGGAGATCAACTTCGCCGCCGCGCCCCTGGTCCGGTCCGCGGACAACGTGATGGCTTACAAGTACATCGTCCGGAACGTCGCCCGCCGGCACGGCAAGACCGTCACCTTCATGCCCAAGCCCATCTACGGTGACAACGGCAACGGCATGCACGTGCACCAGTCCCTGGTCAAGGACGGGGTCAACCTCTTCTGGGATGAAAAAGGCTACGGCTGCCTCTCCAAGTTGGCGATGCACTACCTGGCCGGGATCCTCTACCACGGCCCGGCCCTGGTGGCCCTGACCAACCCCTCCACCAACAGCTTCAAGCGGCTGGTGCCGGGCTACGAGGCCCCCATCAACCTGGCTTTCTCCAAGGGGAACCGCTCCGCGGCGATTCGGATTCCCATCTCTGTCACCTGCCCGAAGACCGCCCGGATCGAGTTCCGGACCCCGGACTGCACCGCCAACCCCTACCTGGCCTTCGCCGCCATGCTGATGGCCGGCCTGGACGGCATCCGGAAGCAGCTCGACCCGGTGGAACTGGGCTTTGGCCCGGTGGACAAGAACATCTACAAGCTGAACGGTGAGGAGAGCCGGCGGATCCGCAAGGTGCCCCGGAGCCTGGAGGAGGCCCTGGAGCACCTGGAGCGGGACCACGAGTTCCTCCTGGAGGGCGGCGTCTTCACCGAGGATCTGATCCAGACCTGGATCGACCTCAAGCGGGCCGAGGCGGAGATGGTCCGGGCCCGCCCCCATCCGGCGGAGTTTGCCCTGTTTTTTGATGCGTAGGGGCGGTTCGATGCGGGGCGGTGCCGCCAAAGGAGACGGGCCGGGGCGAGACGCCCCGGCCCGCTGGGTTAGCCTTCCGGCCCCTGTTGTTGCCCTTACGGCCCCTGGTACCAGTCCATCTGCCCGGACCAGTTGATGTGGCCGTAGAAGCCGAAGTAGTCCTCCGGCTGCCCCAGGTCCGCCACCCACCGGCTCTCTCCGGTCTCCAGGTCCAGGACCCGGAGGGCGCCCTGCTGCACATAGAGGAGATGCCGGCCGTCCCGGGCCCAGGCGGGATGGTAGATGCCGCCCCCGGCCGTGGCGACCTCCCGGGCGCCGGAGCCGTCGGCGGCCATCACCCAGAGCCGGCGGCTCTCCACCCAGTCCATCACCTGGGCCTCGCCGGCGAAGCCCAACTCCCCGGCCCGGCGCTGGGCCCGGACCAGGGCGATCCGCTGGCCGTCGGGGGACCAGGCGGGGTCGAGGCTGACCGCGTCCTCCGGCTGGGGCAGGTCCCGGCAGGCGCCGGTGGCGGGGCTGCAGAGGGCGAGGGCCTTGCCGTCCCAGACCGGCCGGCCGCCGCCCTGGACCAGGAGCAGTTCTCCGCTCCCCGGCCGCCAGGCGACCCAATCCCGGTAGAGGAGGGTGATGGGCAGGGCGACGGGCTCCCGGGACCCGAGGGCCAGGGACTGGAGCGGTAGGCCGTCGGCCGCGATGGAGTTGGAGTGCTGCGGCTGCACCCAGAAGAGGATCCCCCGGCCGTCGGGCCACCAGCCGGCGGGTACGATGCCGGCCTCCTCGGCCACGTACCAGCGGACCGGCTTCCCTTCCTCGATGTCCACGACCTCCAGGGCGTCGCTCCGGGCTTCCACGCTCTCAAAGGGCAGGCCGACCACGTAGGCGATGCGGCGGCCGTCGGGAGACCAGGTCAGGAACCCGAAGGGACCATCCGGGGCGGCCAGTCGCCGGGGCTGGGGGTGGGCGGGGTCGTCCACCAGCCAGATGGCGTCGCCCGCAGCCACAGCCAGGGCGCTGCCGGTGGGCGCCCAGGCGTACTCCTCCACCGGGCCCGGCAGGCCGGTCAGTTCCCGGACCGCACCGGTGGCGGCCTCCGCCACCAGGATGCGGCTCTCATCCCCCTCGACCTGGCGGAAGGCCAGCCAGCGGCCGTCCGCGGACCAGGCCGGGGCAGAGGCCGGGGCGGCCCCATCCACCTCCCGCAGGGCGCCGGCCTCCCCGTCCAGGAGATAGAGCCGGCCTTCCCGGACAAAGGCAAGCTTCCCCAGCCCCCGGAAGGCCTCGGGGTCAGCGGGGAGGGCGGCGGGCTCCTGCCCTCCCGCTGGCCCGTCGGGAGCGGGAGAGCCGGCCGCTCCCCCCGGCACCGGCGCTTCCCCGGCGGACGAGGCAGGCGGCGGGTTGAGGCCGCTGCCGGCAGCGGTGCAGGCC
>QGUP01000350.1 GCA_003242505.1 Bacillota bacterium | reverse complement strand
GTCCAGGCCCGGGAGGCGTTGGCGGACCGGGGGGTGATCCGGCCGCAGGGGGACGGCACCTATGTCCCAGACCCGGCCGCTGCCCCGCTGCTGGCCGCCTGCCTCCTGCCGGAGGTGGCGGTCACGGCTACCTTTACCGGCCCGGGGGAGCCGCCGGCGCTCCGGCGGTTCCAGATTGCGGGGGAGACGGCCCTGGAAGTGCGGGTCCGGTGGCCCGAGGATCCCACCTGCGAACTGGTGCCCCTGGCCGGTGCCGACGCCGTCGTCCGGGAACTGGCCGCCTTCTTCCGGTTGTCCGGGGAGTCGGCGGAACCCCCGGCACCTTCCGGCCCGGTCCCGGACGGGAGCGAACGGGTCCCGGCCCCCCGGCTGGAGGAGGCCCGGGACCTGGCCCAGGCTGCCGGGTCCGACGCGGCCCGGAACCTGCTGGAAGGGGCCGGGGTGTCCACCGGCGTCGCAGGGGCGCTGGCGGCGGCGCTGGCCCGGCCGGAGGGAAACGGCGCCCTGGTGGGGTTCTACCGAGGGGAGGCGGGCTGGACCGTCCGGGGGTTTGGGTTCCTGGCCGGGGCGGGCGGCCACTGGCTCCTGCGCCCCTTTGCCCGGGCCGGGACCGAGTGGGTGGAGGTTCTGCCGGCCACCCCGGCACAGGTGGTCGCGGCGGTGACGGAACTCGTGACCTCGGCTGTGGCGGAGGGTGACATGGCCCTGGCCGGTCAAGGCCCAGGCACCGGCATCCCCGTCGGCCCATGGAACGGAGGTGCGCCGTGAGCAGGATCCTTGTGGTGCCGGAAATGCTGCAGGCGATGGGAAACCACCTGATTCAGACCGCGGCGGAACTGACCCGCCTGCAGCACCGCCTCCGCGCCCTGGTCTACGACATCGACTGGGAGACCCGCCACCAGGTCCGGGTGGCGGGAGACGTGGAGGCGGCTGTACAGCAAGGGGCCGCCCTGGCCCGGCGGCTGGAGGCCCTGGGCCGGTGGGTGGTCCGCAAGGCCGAAGCCTTTGCCGAGGCAGACGGCCAGTATGGCCTGAGGGACGGCAGGGGGCTCCGGCCCTCCGCCGCCTGGGCAGGAGGGGCCGGACTGCGCAGTGGCAGCCGGGCGGGCAATGCCTTTGCCCGGGCCCTGGCCTGGACCCTGATGTCCTGGCCCGGCATTCCCACCTTCCCCATCGGCCAGTTGATCCGGCTCGGAAGCTTTGCGACGCCTCTGGGAATCAGCCTGAGAAACCTTACGTCGGGGCCCATCCGGTGGCTCCGGAACCTGCTGGACGGAAGGCTCGTGCTGGGAGGGCCGGGGGAGTTCCTCCGGCTCCACCTGGGGCCCGTGGCTGCGCCCGTGGGCCCGGGGATCGGGGCGCCCCGGTTCCGGCTCGACCCGGTACCCCCGCCGGTCAGCCCCGAGAGGATGGCGCCCCGGCCGGCGGCGCCCGCGGTTGGCATCAGCCCGGCCGCCCCGGCCTCCCCGCAGACCGGGGCCAGCCCGGGGGTCACCCCCGGCAAGGAGGCCCCGGTCCAGGGAACGCCCCTCTCCGAGGGGGTGCCCATCACCAGCACCGAGCGGTGGAAGCCGGTGAAGCCGGAGGTCGTCAGCCTTCCCGGGGAGCGGTCCGCGGACCGGTACAACCAGGTGGTGGAGCAGTTCGACGTCGAGAAGAACCCGCGATACAAGCCTGGCACCGACACGTATTGCAACATCTACCTCTGGGACGTCACCCGGGCCATGGGCGCGGAGATTCCCCACTGGGTTGACAAGAACGGCAATCCAGTGCCCGTCGGCAAGGGGATAGAGCTCGACGCGAACAAGACGGCGGAATGGCTGAAGGAGCACGGCCCCCGGTTCGGCTGGCGGGAAGTGACGGCAGCGGAGGCCCAGGAGATGGCGAACCGGGGCCACCCCGTGGTGGCCGCCTGGCGCAACCCCAGCGGCATCGGCCACGTGGCCCTGGTGGTGCCCGGGGAGTACGACCCGGCGAAGGGGCCGACCATCACCCAGGCCGGCAGCAAGAACTTCCGCCGGGCCACGATCCGGGACGGGTTCGGGAGGCTGGAGGAAGTCCGCTATTACGTCCACCCGTAGGGACGGGTGCCGCCCTTCCGTCCACCCGTTGGGGCGGGGTGCCGCTATTCCGTCCACCCGTAGAGGTGGGTGCGCCCATCCGGCTCGCCGGTGGTGACCACCGGCGGTCTGGTCTTTGTTGGCCAGGGGGACCGAAAGGGTTCTTTTCGCCGCTGCCCGAATACTTCTGCGAAACGCGCGGCATCCAGAAAGCGCTTCTGCGGGGAGGGGAAGGGCAGATGGATCGCATCCTCCGGGTGGACATGAGCACAGGTCAGGTGACCGTCGAACCCCTGCCGGACCGGTGGCGGCCCTACGGGGGGCGGGCGCTCACCAGCCGGATCGTCTGGGAGGAGGTGGACCCGGGGTGCGACCCCCTGGGGCCCAACAACAAGCTGGTCTGGGCGCCGGGGCTGCTCTCCGGGACGACGGTCTCCTCCTCCAGCCGGATCTCCGTGGGCTGCAAGAGCCCCCTCACCGGCGGCATCAAGGAGGCGAACGCCGGCGGGGAGACGGGGCTCTACCTCGCCCAGGCGGGCTACCGGGCGGTGATCGTCTCCGGCGCGGCGCCGCCGGGGCAGTGGTACGTCCTGGTGGTGGACCGGGAGGGCGGCCGGCTGGAGCCGGCCCCGCCGGAGATCCTGGGCGCGGGGAACTACGCCGCCGCGCCGGTGCTCTTTGCCCGGTACGGCCGCAGCGCGGCCATCGCCCTGCTGGGGCCGGCGGGGGAGCAGCGGATGCGGATCGCCGGCATCGCCAACACCGACAAGGAAGGCCGGCCGGCCCGGATGAACGCCCGGGGCGGCGTGGGCGCGGTGATGGGGGCCAAGGGGCTGAAGGCGATAGTGGTGCTGGGGGACCGGAAGCACCCGGTGCCGGCCCGGGACCCCGAGGGCTGGCAGGCCGGGGCCCGGCGGTACCACCGGGCGCTCAGGGAGCACCCCTCCACCGCGGACTTCTATCCCAACCTGGGCACCCCCGGGGTGCTGGAGAAGGTGAACAAGCTCGGGGGGCTGCCGACCCGGAACTTCTCCAGCGGCCGGTTTGAACTGGCCGACGCCATCTCCGGGGTGGCGCTCCGGGAACTGATTCTGGCCCGGGGCGGCGCGGGGGCCACCACCCACGCCTGCATGACCGGCTGTGCCATCCGGTGCTCCAACATCTTCCCCGATGCCCAGGGCCGGGAGCTGGCCTCGGCGATGGAGTTCGAGACCAACTGCCTCCTGGGGGCCAA
>QGUP01000349.1 GCA_003242505.1 Bacillota bacterium | reverse complement strand
CGGACGCACCCCCCAACCCCGCCGGGATCACCCAGACCGCGGCGCGGGGCGGGAGGGGCGTCCCCGGGCCGGCCTTCTCGCCGCCGACGAAGAGGTTGATGTGCTCCCGGATGGCCGGCCCGGCGGTGCAGAGCCGGTCCCACATCCCCGGCCAGCGCCGGTCCAGTTCCCGGAGGGCCTCGCCCACCGTCCCCGCCGGCACCTGCACCTCCCGGGAAGCGCCGGGGAAGAGGGCCACCAGGGATCGGGGCAGGTAGATGGTCACCATCATGACGGCACCACCGCGACCTCCACGCTGTTGATGGGCGGGAAGAAGGCCGGCACCATGGCCCAGGACTCCCCCTCGTCCCGGCTGTAGAAGAGCTGGCCGGTGGTGGTGCCGAAGTAGACCCCCGGGGTGGGCAGGGGGTCGGTGGCCATGGCCTCCCGGAGGACCCCCAGGTACGCGTGGGCCTGGGGGAGCCCCTCGGAGAGCCGCTCCCAGGTGGCGCCGGCGTCCCGGCTCCGCCAGACCGCCGCGGCGCCGTCGGGCATGTACCGGCCCCGGTCGTCGCCGTTGAGGGGGATCACGTAGAGGGTGTCGGGGTCCCGGGGATGGAGGGCCAGGGGAAAGCCGAAGGTGGAGGGCAGCCCGTCGGTGATCCACTCCCAGGTCCGGCCGCCGTCGCCGCTCCGGTAGACCCCCTGGTGGTTCTGCTGGTAGAGCCGCTCGGGCCGGCCCGGGGCCATCAGCAGCTTGTGGACGCAGTAGCCCACCTCCGCCCCCCGCTGCTCCGGGGGCAGGTAGTCCGCCCGCAGCCCCGGGTTGCGGGCCTCCCGGGTCTCCCCGCCGTCGGCGGTGTAGAAGGTCCCCCCCGCCGAGGCCGCCACCCAGATCTGCCGGGGGTCGGTGGGGTGGACCACGATCGAGTGCAGGCACAGCCCGCCATTGCCCGGCTCCCACTGGGGGCAGGTGGGGTGCCGGCGCAGCCCAGCCACGTGGACAAAGCTCTCGCCGCCGTCGTCGCTGCGGAAAAGCCCCGCCGGCTCCGCCCCCACGTAGATCGACCCGTGGGCGGCCGTCACATGCCAGAGCCGGTTCAGGCGCGGCCCGTCGTCGCCGTAGGTGAGCCCCCGGCTGGAGAGGGTCCAGGTCCGGCCCAGGTCCCGGCTCCGCCAGACCGCCGGGCCGTACCAGGCGCTGCCGCCCACCGCGAAGAGGGTTCGGCTTACCGGGTCGTAGTTCACGTGGAGGATGGGCCAGGCCTCGCAGTACGGCCCCCGGACCTCCCACCGGTCCCGGGCCTCGTCCCCCTCCACCACAAAGGCGCCCTTCCGGGTCCCCACCAGGATCAGCACCTGCGCCAAACTGCACCGCCTCCTTCTCCCTGCGGGCGGCAGCGGCTGCCCTTGCGCCTTCTGCCTCGCCCAGACTTCGCCTGGAAGATTCTACGGACGTTTCGCCCGAACCTTCCGGCTCGTCCATCGAGTGGCACCAAAATCGGGCGGCACCGGAAACAGAGCGCGAGAACCCCCGCCGCCGGGGGCGGCCCGGCAGCGGGGGTGCGCAAGCAGCAGGGACAGCCGTGGCCGCCGGGGCGGGGGCTGCCCCAAGCAATAGCCAACCGCCCGGGGCACCAGCAGGCAGCAGCCGCCGCCCGGGGCGCTCCCAGGCGGCAGCCGGCCGGCCGGAGCGCCCCCAGCGGGCGGCGACCGACCGGGGCGCTTCCTGGCGGCAGCCGCCAGAGGCATCCCCAGGCGGCCGCCGTCCCGGCTCAGAGCCTCTCGGCGACGCTCTTCCCCTGCATGAACAGCAGCAGGTAGTCGGGGCCGCCGGCCTTGGAGTCGGTGCCGCTCATGTTGAAGCCGCCGAAGGGCTGGACACCCACGAGGGCGCCGGTGATTTTCCGGTTGAAGTAGAGGTTGCCCACATGGAACTCCCGCCGGGCGTACTCCAGGTTCTCCCGGCTGCGGCTGTAGACCCCGCCGGTGAGGCCGTACTGGGTGCTGTTGGCGAACTCGATGGCCTGGCGGAAGTCCTTCGCCTTGATGAAGGCCACCACCGGCCCGAAGATCTCCTCCTGGGCGATCCGGGCCCCGGGGTCCACGTCCGCGAAGATGGTGGGCTCCACCAGGTACCCCGGCGCCCCGGCCGCCGCCTGGCCGCCGAGCACCAGCCGGCCCTCGCCCTTGCCGATCTCGATGTACCGGAGGATCCGGTCCCGGGCCTCGGCGGTGATGACGGGCCCCATCTGGGTCTCCGGGTCCGTGGCCGGGCCGAGGCGCAGGGCCCGGGCCCGCTCCGCCACCCGGGCGAGGATCTCGTCGTAGACCGGCGCCTCGGCGATGACCCGGGAGCAGGCCGAGCACTTCTGGCCGCTGAAGCCGAAGGCGGAGGTGACGATGCCCTCGGCGGCCGCGTCCAGGTCGGCGTCGGCCGCGACGACGATCGCGTCCTTGCCGCCCATCTCGGCGATGACCCGGCGGAGGAACTTCTGCCCGGGCTGGACCCTGGCGGCCTTCTCGTAGAGCATCGCCCCCACCGCGGCGGAGCCGGTAAAGTTGATGAACCGGACCAGGGGGTGGGTGGTGAGGACGTCGCCAATCTCCGCCGGGTCGCCGGGGAGGTAGTTGGCCACCCCGTCGGGGAGGCCCGCCTCCTTCAGCACCTCAAAGAACTTGTAGGCGATGACCGGCGCGTGGACCGAGGGCTTGACCACCACGGTGTTGCCTGTCACCAGGGCGGCGGAGGTCATGCCCACCAGAATCGCCAGGGGGAAGTTGAAGGGGGAGTGGACCACCCCGACCCCCAGGGGGATGTAGAAGAACTCGTTCTCCTCCCCGGGGTAGGGGGTGATGGGCTGGGGGCCGGCGAGGCGCAGCATCTGCCGGGCGTAGTACTCCAGGAAGTCGATGGCCTCGGCGGTGTCCGCGTCGGCCTCGACCCAGGGCTTGCCCACCTCGTGCATCAGCCAGGCGTTCATCTCAAACCGCCGGCGCCGAAGGATGGCTGCGGCCTTGAGCAGGATCCGGACCCGGAACTCCACCGGGGTCAGCCGCCAGGAGGCAAAGGCCTTCTCCGCGGCCTCCAGGGCCCGGACCGCCTCCGCCACCCCGGCGCTCGCAGTGGTCCCCACCACCCGGTCCGGCTGGGAGGGGCTCCGGGAGACGATGGACTTCTCGGTCCAGACCTCCTCCCCGCCGATGAGGAGGGGGTACCGGCTGTCTCTTATAAACATTTGAAGCTGCCGACGAGAAGGATAGGGTGAAATCAGGGGGGCGCCGTGACCTAAAAAAAAAAAAAACAGAAAACGATGAGTAGTGTGCG
>QGUP01000348.1 GCA_003242505.1 Bacillota bacterium | reverse complement strand
CGGGGGGCGAAACCCACTGCGGGGGGGGCTGAAGGGGGGCCGGGGGGCCCCCCCCCGGGCCACCTGCGTGTACGGGGACCGGTACGCCTGGCCCCCGGACGCCGACGCTGTCCAGCCCCTCCAGTACCTGGGCAGCGACGGGCTCCACGACTACTGGGGGGCCACCCTGCCGGCCCCCCGGCGGCGGGTGCGGTACCTGTTCTACCTGGAGGGAGCCGACGGCAGCCGCATCTGGCTGACGGAACGGGGACCCTGCCCCCGCCGGCCCCGGCTGGGGCATTTCCAGTACCCGTACATCCACCGGGCGGACACCTTCCGCCAGCCGGAGTGGATCCGGGGCGCGGTCTTCTACGAGATCTTCCCGGACCGGTTCGACAACGGGGACCCCGGCAACGACCCGCCGGGGTGCCTCCCCTGGGGGGCGCCCCCCACCCGGGAGGGGATGGCCGGCGGGGACCTCGCCGGCATCCGGCGGCGGCTCGACTACCTCCGGGACCTGGGGGTGACCTGCCTCTACCTTACCCCCATCTTCAAGGCCCCCTCCAACCACAAGTACGACACCGCTGACTACTACCACGTCGACCCCGCCTTCGGGACCGAGGCCGAACTCCGGGAACTGGTGGCCGCGGCCCACCGCCGGGGCATCCGGGTGATCCTCGACGGGGTGTTCAACCATGCGGGGGCCCAGTGGCCCCCCTTCCGGGATGTGGTGGCGAAGGGGCCGGATTCCCCCTACGTGGGCTGGTTCTACCAGATCCACTCCTTCCCGGTGGACCCGGCCAAGGTCAACTACGAGACCTGGGGGCCGGACGTCGCCACCCTGCCGAAGGTGGACACCAGCCACCCGGAGGTGGCGGCGTACTTCCTGGCGGTGGCGGAGCACTGGATCCGGGAGGCGGGCATCGACGGCTGGCGGCTGGACGTGGCCAACGAGGTGAACCACGGCTTCTGGCGGCGGCTGAGGGAGCGGGTGAAGGCCCTGCGGCCTGACGCCTTCCTCCTCGGCGAGATCTGGCACGACGCCTCGGACTGGCTCCAGGGCGACCAGTTCGACTCGGTGATGAACTACCCCTGGCGGGAGGCGGTGGTGGCCTTCCTCACCGGGGAACTGGACCCGGTGGAGTTCGACCGGCACCTCACCCGGCTCCGGTTCCAGTACCCCGGGGAAGTGCTGAAGGGGCTGGTGAACCTCCTGGGCAGCCACGACACCCCCCGGATCCGGACGGTCCTGGGCAGCCGGGAGGGGGCGGCCCTGGCGGCGGTCCTGCTCTTCACCGCCGAGGGGGTGCCCATGGTCTACTACGGCGACGAGATTGGCCTGGAGGGCGGGGAGGACCCGGACTGCCGGCGGTGCTACCCCTGGGACGACCCGGCCGGGCAGGACCGGGGGCTGCTCTCCCTCTACCGCCGGCTGGGAGCGATCCGGCGCCGGTTCCCGTGGCTCAACGACGGCGCCTGGGAGACTTTCGTGGCCGACCCGGTCCGGGGGGTCCTGGGCTTCTGCCGCCGGCCCACGCCCCTGGTCTCGCCGGAGCCCGCAGCGGGAGAGGAGGGGCTCTACGTGGTGGTCAACCGCAGTGCCGCACCGGTGGAGGTGACTCTCCCGACGGGCAGCGACCTGGTGGACCTGCTGGCCGGGGAGATGCTCTGCGGCCGGCTTGAGGGGCGGACCCTGGCGCTGCCTGCCTACGGGGCTGCCGTGGTGGCGCCGAGGAGCCTGCTGTCCCCACGCCCCGGGGGCTAGTCCGGGGCACATGTCGAGCAGCCCGTCCCGCGCTTGCGTGCGCCGATAGGGGGTTGAGAGGGTGAAGAAAGCCCGCTGGTGGGTCTTGATCCTGGCCGTGGTCCTGGCCGTGGCGGCGGTGGGGGCGCCCCGGTGGGCGGAGCTGGCCCGGGGGACCCGGGAGGCCCGCTGGGCCGAATGGGCCCGAGAGGCGGCCCAGGCCCTGGTCAGGGCCTTCGGACGGGAGGACCGGACCTGGCCGGATGAGCGGATTTACTTCATCATGATCGACCGGTTCCGGAACGGAAACCCGGAGAACGACTACGATGTGAACCCGGCAGACCCCAGGGGCTGGCACGGCGGCGACATCGATGGGATCATCGAGAAGCTGGACTACATCCGGGACCTGGGGTTCACCGCCATCTGGATCACCCCCCACGTCAAGAACGCCGGCAGGGACTACCACGGCTACGGGGCGGTGGACTTTTTCGAGACCGATCCCCACTTCGGGACCAACGAGACGGTGAAGCGCCTGGTCCGGGAGGCCCACCGCCGGGGGATCAAGGTGCTGTTCGACATCGTGGTCAACCACACCGGCCCCCGGCACCCCCTGGTCCAGGAGCGCCCGGACTGGTTCCATCCCCGCCGGCCGATCCGCAACTGGGGGAATCCGGTGGAGGTGCAGGAGGGCTGGCTCTTTGACCTGCCGGACTTTGACCAGTCCAGGCCCGAGGTGCGGGAGTACATCCTGAGCTACTCCCGGTTCTGGCTGGAGGAGACCGGGGCCGATGGCTTCCGGCTGGACACCGTCAAGCACGTGCCCCCGGAGTTCTGGACCTGGTACATCGGGGAACTCAAGAAGGTAAGGCCCGACTTCTGGGCCATCGGCGAGGTCTGGAGCGAGGCGCCCTGGGAACTGGCCATCTACCAGGAGGCCGGCGTGCCGGCGGTGCTGAACTTCCCCGTGAGCCTCACCGCCCGGAAGGTCTTCGCGGCCGACGGCTCCATGGAAGAGCTGGCGAGGACCATCGCCAGCGTCATGATGCAGCTCCCTGACCCCCAGCAGACCGGGGCCTTCATCGACAACCACGACATGGAGCGGTTCGTCACCCTGGCCGAGTGGGACCGGCCCCTGGAGCGGCTGCGGCTGGCCCTCACCTTCCTCTTCACCCAACCCTCCATCCCCATCGTCTACTACGGCACCGAACTCGCCATGCCCGGGGGCCCCGACCCCTACAACCGGGATGACTTCCCCTGGGGCCAGGAGGAGCAGTCGGAGCTCGTACCCTTCATCCGGGACCTCAACGCCCTCCGGGAGCGGCACCCGGCCCTGCGCCGGGGCACCTTCCAGGACCTCCTGGTGGACCGCTGGCACTACGCCTACGGCCGGGTCTACGAGGGCGACGTGGCGGTGGTGGTGCTGAACAACCACGGCCAGGAGGCCTTTGCGGAGCCGGTGCCGGTGGCCGACCTCGGCCTGGCCGACGGCACCGTGCTGGAGGACTGGCTCTCCGGCCAGCGGGTGACGGTGACCGGCGGGGTCATCCGGCCCGAGGTGGCGCCCAAGACTGGCGCGGTCTTTGTCCGGGCGGGGCGCCG
>QGUP01000347.1 GCA_003242505.1 Bacillota bacterium | reverse complement strand
GGAGGTACTCCTCCCCCTCCGCCATCAGGGCCCGGGCCACCCCCTTGCCCCGCCAGTCCGGATGGACGTAGAGGGCCGCCACTTCCCCCCGCCGGCGCCCCCGGCTGTCCAGTTCCAGCACCAGCCAGATGAACCCCACCGGGCCCCGGCCCCCCTCGGCCACCAGGACCAGCTGGGCCGGGTCCCGGGCCGCCTCCCGGAGCCGCTGCCGCTGCCGGCTGAGGAACTCCGGCGTGGCGACAAAGCCCGGGAAGTTGGTCTCATACAGTTCCGGCATGAAGGAGATCAGGGTCTCCACATCCCGGGGGTAGTCAAAGCGGCGGACCATCACGGCCACGGGTGTGACCTCCTCAGGGGGCCGGCGCCGGCTACGCCGCCGGCTTGGTGCCGTAGTGGATGCAGACGCTCCCCAGCATCAGCGGCACGTAACCCACGTCCCGGAACCCCACGCCCTCCATCATCCCGGCCAGCCGCTCCGGGGACGGGTAGCCCCGCAGGGAGTTGGAGAGGTAGGTGTAGGGACGGATCCGGGCCTGGGGCCCCGCCCGGACCACCAGCCAGTCGATGAGGGGCAGGAGGGTCTTCCACCAGGCGTGGAGGAGAGCCCGGCTCAGGAGGCTCTGGGGGTTGGCGGCCTCCAGGTTCACGTACCGGCCGCCGGGCTTGAGGACCCGATACGCCTCCTGCAGGGTCCGGCGGATGTCCCGGACGTTCCGCATCGCCCAGCCCATGGTGACGCAGTCGAAGGTGTTGTCCGGGAAGGGCAGGTCCAGGGCGTTCCCCTCCCGGAGTTCGACGACCTCCCGGTAGGGCGAGGCCTCCACCCGGCGCCGGCCCACCGCCAGCATCCCCGGGGAGATGTCCACCCCTACCACCCGGCCGGTGGGGGCCACCTGGGCGGCGGTGAGAAGGGTCAGGTCCCCGGTGCCGCAGGCCACATCCAGGGAGCACATGCCGGGCCGCAGGCCCGTGTACCGGGCAAAGACCCGGTGCCACCGCCCCCACTGGCCCAGGGACATGATCTGGTTCATCCGGTCGTAGTACGGGGCGATCTGATCGAAGAGTTCCCGGACGTAAGCCTCTTTTTCCGCTCCCGTGGGGTGCCGATAGGCCAAGGGAGAAGCCTCCTTCGTGATGGGGGCCATCATGGGCGGGTCATCGGGGGGCGCGCCCCGGGGAGTCCCCGGCTACTCCCGCACCTGGGCCCGCACCCAGGGGCAGCAGACCCGCTCCAGGAGGTCCGCCGCGGTGTGGAAGCCAAAGCCCAGGACCGCCATGGCGATCACCCCGGCGAACATGTCGTCGTAGTCCCGGGCGGACCACGCGTCCCAGACGTAAGCCCCCAGGCCGTGGGTGGTGGCGTAGGTCTCGGCAAAGAAGAGGACCGCCACCGCGGTGGCCGTCGAGAGCCGGAGGGCGGTGAAGACCCGGGGCAGGGTGGCGGGGATCACCACGTGCCGGTAGACCTGCCAACCCCGGGCGCCGAGGGCCGTCACCGCGATCAGGTGGCCGGGTTCCACCGCCGCCGCGCCGTCCCGGACGGTGACGAGAATCTGGAAGAAGAGGATCAGGAAGATCATGAAGACCTTGGACAGGTCCCCGATCCCCAGGACGACCATGATCACCGGCAGGAAGACGACTTTGGGGATGGGGTGGGTCAGGTAGACCAGCACCGACCCGATGGGCCCCCCGGACCGGCCGAGGTAGAGGCCCAGGGGAACCCCCAGGATCAGGGCCAGGGCGGTGGCGTAGGCCACCCGGCAGAGGCTGACCCAGGTGTGGAGGAGGAGCTCCCCCTCCGCCACCCCCTGCCACAGGGCGACGAGGGCCGGGCCCAGCCGGGGAAAGGCCGGCACCGCCAGGGCGATGGCCAGGGCCTCCCACCCCGCGGCCAGAATTCCGATGGCAACCAGATAGTGCCAGGGCCGCCGCTCAGCCATGGACCCACCCCCGGGCGAGGACCTCCCGCACCTGGTTGACCATCTGGTGGAAGGCGGGCTCCCGGCGGTACTCCGGCCGGCCGGCCCCCGGGTTGGGGATCTCCGCCAGCACCCGCCCGGGCCGGGAGGAGAGGACCAGGATCCGCCGGCCGAGGTAGACCGCCTCGGCGATGTCGTGGGTGACCAGGACCAGGGTGGTCCGGCGCTGCCGCCAGATCGAGAGAACCAGGTCCTGAAGCTCCTCCCGGGTGAGGGCATCGAGGGCGGAGAAGGGCTCGTCCATCAGGAGCAGGTCCGGGTCCAGGGCCAGGGCCCGGGCGATCCCCACCCGCTGCCGCTGGCCGCCGGAGAGCTGGGCCGGGTACCGGTGCCGAAGGTCCCACAGGCCCAGGTCCCGGAGGACCCGGTCCGCAGCCTCGGGGCTCCGGCCCCGGATCCGGAGCCCCAGGGCGGCGTTCTCCCGGACCGTCTTCCAGGGCAGGAGGCCGTAGTCCTGGAGAATCAGGGCCGTCCCCTCCCGGCCCCGGACCACCGGGGCCCTGGCCACCGCGACCCGGCCCCCGGTGGGGGTAAGGAGCCCGGCCAGGATGTAGAGGAGGCTGGTCTTGCCGCACCCCGAGGGGCCGATGAGGGCGAGGCTCTCCCCGGCCGGCAGGGAGAAGCTCACCCCGTCCAGGACCAGGGTCTCCTCCCGCCCCTGGCGGAAGACCAACCGGAGGCCTTCGACCTCGACCATTACCCCCGCCCCCGGGCCCCGGTCAGGGGAGGAAGCGGCCATCGACCAGGTCCTCATAAGCCACCGGGGCCTCGATGACCCCCTTCGCGACCAGCCAGGCCGAGACCGGCTCCAGTTGCTCCCGGGTCGGAAGCTGGGCGGGGGAGAACGGGTCGACCGGGTAGGTGTCCCGGATGGGCTCGGGGAGCCGGGCCTTCTCCACCAGGAGGGGCCGGAACCGGTTGGGGTCCGCGGCAATGTCCGCCACCGCCCGGTTGTAGGCCGTCAGCATCGTCCGCACCGCGTCCCCCTTCTCCGCCAGGGCCTTTTCCGTGAAGAGGATGACGCTCTGGCTGAGGTTCCGGCCAATCTTGCTGTCGTCGGCCAGCACCTTGGCCCCCTGGACCTCCGCCAGGTAGGCCAGGGGGTCGGGCAGGCAGGCGGCCTCCACCTGGCCGCTCATCAGCATCTCAAACCGGGTGGGAATCTGGGGGATGGAGGTGGTCTGGATCTCCTCGGGCCGGAAGCCGGCCTCCTCCAGGAGCTTCTCCGTCACGTAGTGGATGATGGAGTTGTTGGAGATCGCGATGGGCACGCCCTTCAGGTCCTCGAGGGTCTGGGCCTGGGACCTGGGCGAGGCGAGGATGAGGAACCGGCCCTCCCGGGGGC
>QGUP01000346.1 GCA_003242505.1 Bacillota bacterium | reverse complement strand
TTTTTTAATAGTATGTCGCTGTGATGGTCATCTACTCTTTATTTGGCGGCGGGGGAAGGTGTTGATAAGGGACCGGGCCAGATTCGCAGCCGGGTGGAGGGGCCTACCGCTGCCCGGGAGGGGCCGGAGCGGGTCTGCCTCGATATGGTGGACCTCTGCCGCCGGGCCCTGGCAGCGGCGGGGGTGGAAGCCCGGGAGGTGGCGGCGGCCGGGGTAGGGCTGCCGGGGCCCGTTGACACCCGCCGGGGGACCACCCTCCAGACCCCGAACATCCCCGGGCTGGAGGGATTCCCGGTGGCGAGTTTCCTCCGGGAGCAACTGGGGGTGCCGGTTTTCGTTGAGAACGACGCCAACCTGGCCGCCCTGGGGGAGTGGGCCCTGGGGGCGGGCCGGGGAGCCCGGCACGTGCTGTACGTGACCGTCAGCACCGGCATCGGCGGCGGCATCGTCCTGGACGGCCGGGTCTACAGCGGCGCCCACGGCAGCGCCGGCGAGGTCGGCCACATCCTGGCGGTGCCCGGGGGGCGGCCCTGCGGCTGCGGCCGGCGGGGGTGCCTGGAGGCCCACGCGTCCGGGACCGCCATTGGCCAGATCGCCACCGAGGCTCTGGCCGCAGGGGAGCCCTCCCGGCTGCGGGAGATGGCGGACCCCGTGACCGGTCGGGTGACCGCCGCACAGGTGGCCGCCGCGGCCCGGGAGGGGGATCCCCTGGCCACTCGGATCTGGGATCAGGCGATGCGGCACATCGGCTGGGCCCTCGGGGACCTGGCCAATATCCTGGACCCGGAGCGGATCGTCCTGGGCGGCGGCGTGGCCCGGGCGGGGGAGCAGATGCTCGGGCCGGTGCGGGCGGCGGCCGCCGAGCGGGTACTGCCGAGCCAGGCCGGGCGGCTCGACATCCGCCTCTGGGCCCTGGGCGGCGATGCCGGGGCCCTTGGGGCGGCGGTGCACGCGGCCCTGGCCACCGGGCAGGCGGAAGGGATCGGGGGGCGTTGACGCCGGGCGGGAGGACATGGTATTATCTTTGGCGTCGAGGGGACTCCCTCGATCCCGCGGAGAGATACCCAAGTGGTTAAGGGGGCAGTTTGCTAAACTGCTAGTACGGGGTTAATCCCCGTAGCGAGGGTTCGAATCCCTCTCTCTCCGCCAGATGGACCGCTAGCTCAATTGGTAGAGCATCCGACTCTTAATCGGAGGGTTGAAGGTTCGAGTCCTTCGCGGTCCACCAGGAGGAAGGCGGCCGGGCAGACTCCCGGCCGCCGCCCCTGACGGGGAGCCCAGGCGAGGGAGCCCCGAGGCGGGATGGGCGGTTAGCTCAGCGGGAGAGCGCTTGACTCACATTCAAGAGGTCAGAGGTTCGATCCCTCTACCGCCCACCATCTCCAGTTCGGGCTGCAGCGGCTGGCTGCAGCCTGCGTCCTTCGGCCGGTGTTCGCCAGGGGCCGGGCCGGTGGCCGGTGCACGGGTCGGAGGTCTGCCTGAGGGACAGCACCCGACCGCCGGTCTCCAGGGGCCCGAAAGAATAGCAAGTCAAGCAAGACGTCCCGGCCCCCCTTGCAAAGGCAGAAGGACCCGTTATAATTAAAGGTGTCGTCGCCCTGGAGCGACGGACGAGAGCCGCCTGCGGTGGCCAGTTCACCAGCGGCAGTTGGCGCGAGGGTAGCTCAGCTGGTTAGAGCACGCGCCTGATAAGCGCGAGGTCGGTGGTTCGAGTCCACTCCCTCGCACCAGTCGCTGCGGTCCGGCCCGGTACCTCTGGGCCGGACCGATTTCTTCTGTCGGAAGGAGGCGCTCCCGTGGACCTCAAGGCTGTGCTCCTCAGCACCGTCCGGGGCCAGCGGCAGCGGACCCGGGCGACGGTCGCTGCGATGGCCGACAGCGACATGGCGTACCGGCCGGCGGCGGAGCAGATGGATTTCGGCACCCAGGCCCTTCACATCCTGAGCGCCTGGGCCACCCTGATGGGCGCCCTGTCGGGCCAGGGCTGGGTCTGGGACCAGGGGATGACTCGGGAGAAGTACCCGACCCAGGAGGCCATCCTCAAGCTCTACGACGAGGAGTCGGCCCGGCTGTACGCCTTCCTCGAGGGGCTCGACCCGGAGGAGCTCGCCCGGGAGGTGGAGACCCCCTGGGGCAAGAAGGCGCCGGCCTTTGCCCTGCTCCTCGACTGGGTGGCCCACGAGTGCCACCACCGGGGGCAGATGGTGGCGTACCTGCGGTGCAAGGGCATGAAGCCGCCGGAGTACTAGGAAGGACCGGCGGTCACCAAGCCCGACAGCACGGGCCGTTCCCTTGGAGCGGCTGGGATTGCGGCCGGGATTGACGGGAGACCGGTCGGGTAGTATAATGACAGTCCTGCCGAGGCAGGGCCTCGCGGCACAGCCGCACTGGATTGGGCAGCGAGCGAGTTTTGCGGGAGTCTGGTAGGTGGTCGCGCCGCTACCCGCCTGACGTGTGCGGGAGCCCGTACGGGCGTTGGAACCGGGGCGCAGGCGGCGGGCGGTGAGGAACTTCCCGGCACCGCTGACCCAGCGGGTGTAGGCCCGTTGGGCAGAAAAGTTGGCGCCGGCCGCAAGGCCGGGGGGCGCGAGCCCACGATGGGGAAAGCCGGCGGGGCCCTCACCAAGGGGCCCCTCTCGTCCGGAACGTCGGGCGAGCGGCGTGTACCCGTAAAGAGCCAGAGAGACGCAGTCCTCCCGGCGACGGGAGGGTGGCACGGGCAATCTCCGCCACGGTGCAAGTCCAAGTAGGGGCCTTTGAGCCCGGGTAGGACGCACCCCCGAGGAGGCAACTTCGAGGGGGCGGTGCCCAGAGATGGGCGCTGAGATAGATGACCACCCACGACAGAACCGGGGGTATAGCCAGATCTCCCGCTTCAGAATGTGCAGGGCCGTGGATACACGGCCCTGCATTTTTTGTGAATGACACTCGCCCCTGCAGTCCAGCTCCGACAGTCTCCACAATTCCTCCATAGATCCTCACTACAATAAACCCCACCTGGCCGGTCATCGGCGGTACCGCTCCTACCGCCGGCTCCGGTCATGGCGACCAATCGATGAGGACGTGACGCGCGAGGTGACAGAGGTGCAGGCGCCCGGGACCTACACGTTCTACTGTTCTGT
Source organism: Bacillota bacterium (assembly GCA_003242505.1). Taxonomy (GTDB): domain Bacteria; phylum Bacillota; class Sulfobacillia; order Symbiobacteriales; family ZC4RG38; genus ZC4RG38. Next base: position 215 of record QGUP01000346.1, on the reverse strand, counting down.
TCCCGGGCACCGGGACGCGGGCATGACCGGTACCCTGTTGGTGGCACAGTATGACCTTCTGTTGGTGGCGCCTAGGGGGTTTTCGCCCCGCCCTCCGTTGCCGGTGGGCTGACCGGCAGACCATACTGGGCGTGCCACTGCATCATGGCCCGATGGTGGGCCTGCCCCTCCGGACTCTGCATGAACGCCGTGCAGGCGGCATGCATATCGGCCCA
>QGUP01000345.1 GCA_003242505.1 Bacillota bacterium | reverse complement strand
AGAGGCCCGGCGGTACCAGTTCCGGGGCAGCCGGCAGGAGATTCGGCAGTGGGCGGCCCAGACGGCGCTGGCGCTCCTCTGGAGCCACCTGCGGGAAGGGAGGCCCCGGGGGTAGCGCCCCAGCGCTCCGGCGTAGCGCCGCAACGCCCCAGGGTAACGCCGGAACATCCCAGGGGTAACGTCGGAACGCCCCAGGGTAACACCGGAGCGCCCCGGCGGCAGCGCCGCCGGAACGGCCCAGGGGCAACGCCGCCGCAAGAACCTCGGCACTTTTGTCAAATCCCCTTGCAGAAGACCCCCGCATCCGGTAAAATCAAGGCGGAACGGCTGGACACCAGCCGTTTCTTCCCGGCAACTTTGTTAAAGCATTTTACGTAAGTACGGCACGGAAGCGAGGTGGGGGCGGTGTGAACGGGCCCGAGTTGATCCGGCAGATGAACCGGCACCGGGTCCTCGAGGCCGTCCGCCGGCTGGGACCAGTCTCCCGGGCGGACCTGGCCGCTGCCACCGGCCTCACCCGACCCACCATCTCGGCCCTGGTGGCCGAACTCCTGACCGAGGGATGGCTGGAGGAGATCGGGCCCGGGGGCTCCTCCGGCGGCCGCCGGCCGATCCTGCTCCGGTTCAATCCCCGGGTCTACCTGGCCATCGGGGTGGAGCTCTCCGCCGCCCACGTCCGGGCGGTCCTCTGCGACCTGGAAGGGCAGGTGCTGGCCCGGCACAAGGAAAGGACCCGGGGGCCCGATCCGGATGCGGCCCTGCGGCAGGTCGCCGGGGCCATCGCCGCCATGAAGGCCACGGCGCCGCCCCGGAGCCGGCTCGCCGGCGCAGGCTTCGGCATCACGGGCCTGGTGGACCGGGAACAGGGGATCTGGCGATACAGCCCCCATTACCCCGGGCCGGAGCGGCGGGTGGCGGCAGAACTCTCCCAGGCCTGCGGCCTGCCGGTGACGGTGGAGAACGACGCCCGGTGCCTCGCCCTCGGGGAGTACCACTTCGGCGAGGCCAAGGGCAGCCCCAGCCTCATCGGCGTCCGGGTGGGGAACAGCATCGGCGCCGGCATGATCCTGGACGGGTCCCTCTACACCGGGACCGACAGCGGCGCCGGGGAACTGGGCCACGTGGCGGTGGCCCCGGAGGGCCCCCGGTGCGCCTGCGGCCGGTACGGCTGCCTGGAGGCGGTGGCGGCTGCGGCGGCCATCGCCCGGTCCGCGGTGCGGCAGATCGCCGGCGGCCGGAACTCCCGGATCGCAGACCTGGTGGGCGGCCGGCTGGACGAGGTGCTGGCCAGCACCGTCATCGCCGCCGCGATGGACGGGGACCCCCTGGCCCGGGAGGTGCTGGCGGAGGCCGGCCGGTACCTGGGCATGGCCATCGGCAATCTGATCAACCTTCTCAACCCCACGGACGTGGTCATCGGCGGCGGCACCAGCCGGGCCGGCGAGCATCTGCTGGGTCCCCTCCGGGAGGCGGCCCTGGCGAGGGCCCTGCCCTACCAGGCCCGGCGGGTGCGGATCCGGCTGGCCACCCACGGCGAGTACGGCGTCGCCCTCGGGGCTGCGGCCCTGGTGATTGCTCCGCTCCTGGCGCCCCCGGCCCCCACCTGATGGTGGCGGCCGCTCAACCCATAGAACCTCTCGTGAAAGGAGCCGATCCCAGATGACGGTGCGCGTGGGCATCAACGGCTTTGGCAGCATCGGTCGGCGTGTCTTCCGGATCCTCATGAACCGGCCGGACATCGAGGTCGTCGCCATCAACGACCTCACCGCGCCCGCGACCCTGGCCCACCTGCTGAAGTGGGACTCCAACTACGGCCCCCTGAACGCCCAGGTGGAGGCCGGCGAGGACTACATCGCGGTCAATGGCCGCCGGATCCGGGTGACCAGCATCAAGGAGCCGGCGGAGATCCCGTGGCGGGACGCCGGGGTCGACGTGGTGGTGGAGGCCACCGGCAAGTTCAACGATGGCACGAAGGCCCGGGCCCACATCGACGCGGGCGGGGCCAAGCGGGTGGTCATTACCGCTCCGGCGAAGAATGAAGACATCACCGTGGTCATGGGGGTCAACCACACCGCTTACGACCCGGCCAAGCACTTCGTGGTCTCCAACGCCTCCTGCACCACCAACTGCCTGGCCCCGGTGGCCAAGGTGCTCCACGAAAAGTTCGGCATCGTCAAGGGCCTGATGAACACCGTCCACGCCTACACCAACGACCAGGTCACCCTCGACTTCCCGCACCGTGACCTGCGCCGGGGTCGGTCCGCTGCCCAGAACATCATCCCCACCACCACCGGCGCCGCCAAGGCCGTCGCGCTGGTGCTGCCGGATCTGAAGGGCAAGCTGAACGGCTTCGCCATGCGGGTGCCCGTCCCGGTGGTCTCCGTGGTGGACCTGACCGCGGAGCTGGCCCGGGAGGTCACCGTCGAGGAGGTCAACGGGGCGCTGAAGGCGGCGGCAGAGGGTGAGCTGAAGGGCATCCTGGGCTACACCGAGGAGCCGCTGGTCTCCTCCGACTTCAAGGGCAATCCGCTCTCCAGCATCGTCGACGGCCTCTCCACCATGGTCATCGGCGGCAACCTGGTGAAGGTGGTCGCCTGGTACGACAACGAGTGGGGCTACTCCAACCGGGTGGTGGACCTGATCGCCTACATGGCCGAGAAGGGGCTGTAAGCTCAGGCTGTCAGCCCGGGCGACGGGCGCCGGGGCCGGGGCGCGGCGGAGCCGTCCCCGGCCCCCGGGCCCCCGGTGGCGCCGGACCAGGCGCCCGGGGACCGGACTCCACCGGGAAACCGAGGGGGACTCTGCGGCGAAACCGATGAGGGGGTAAGGCTGTGCGGATCGCACTGATCGCGCACGATAAGAAGAAGCAGGAGATGATCAACCTCTGCCGGGAGTTCCGGGAGAAGCTCGCCGGGCATGAGCTTTTCGCCACCGGCACCACCGGCGGCCTCATCCGGGAGCACGTGGGGCTGGAGGTCCACTGCTTCCTCTCAGGTCCCCTGGGGGGCGACCAGCAGATCGGCGCCCGGATCGCCGACGGGGAGATGGACCTGGTGATCTTCCTCCGGGACCCCCTCACCGCCCACCCCCATGAACCCGACGTCTCGGCCCTCCTCCGGCTCTGCGACGTCCGGAACATCCCGGTGGCGACCAACGTGGCCACGGCCCGGCTGCTCCTCTCCTGCCTGTGACCGGGGGGCGCGGTCGACAGGGGTTGACGCGGGGACCGGACCCGACTACAATAAGGACTTGCCGCCGGCCCGATGGGCGCCCCGGGCCCCCGGCCGGGCGGGGTCCCCAGCCGGGCGAAAGGTTCTGAGGTTGACCGGTTGGGGTTGCAT
>QGUP01000344.1 GCA_003242505.1 Bacillota bacterium | reverse complement strand
GACGGCGATAGGAGTTTGACGGAACGACCGCGGACTCCATCGAGGGAGCCTATCGGTTCTCGTCCGGAGTACCCAGCCTCGCCCGAAGTGCGCCCGGAATATCGGTTCTGGCCCGAAACCCGGCGGAAGCCAAAAACGCGAGGCGGCCACTACCCTGGTAGGTGGTGGCCGCCATGCCGGGAGGCGGACCTCCTGCGCCCGCCTGGGGCTCCGCCCCTCAGGCCAGGCGGTACCCGACCGTCTCCCCTCCTTCTTCCCGCACCAATTCTCCCCGCTGGACCAGGTGCTCCGCGTGGGCCAGGGCCTCGGCCATGGCAAACCGCTGGTTGTGGATCGAGGGCTGGTCGCCGAACAGCCCCCGGCTCAGGTCCCAGCCGGTGAGCCCCCGGGGGCCCGCGGCCCGGCAGAGAGCCCGGACCTCCTCCAGCCGCCGGGCGTGGTGCTCCCGGATCTCCCGGGCCCGGCCGGGGACGTCCGGGATCAGGTCCCGGTGCCCGGGCAGCCCCAGCCGGACCGGCAGCCGGGCCATCCGGTCCAGGGATTCGAGGAAGGCGGCAAGGGGGTCTTGAAGCCCCCAGGGCCAGAGGGGCACGTTGGGGGTGATCTTCATCAGCAGCATGTCGCCCAGGAGGCAGAGGCCGTCCTCCGGGTTCAGGAAGACCATCAGCCCTTCGCTGTGGCCGGGCATCCAGTAGGCCAGCATCCGCCGGCCCCCGATGCGGAGTTCCTCCCCGTCGGCGATGGGGGTAAGACCCTCGGGCAGGGGCTCCACGAGGTGCCGGTGCTGGAGGTGGTGCTCCCGGATCGCGGCCGCCACCTCCGCCGGCATCCCGTGGCGGCGGAAGAAGGCGGCCAGGTTCCAGGCCTGCTCCCCCCGGGGGTCCCAGACCACCGGCACCAGGGCGGCGTCCCGCTCGGGCATCCGCACCACCGGGGCGCCGGTGACCGCCTGGAGCCACCCCGCGGCCCCCAGGTGGTCCGGGTGGTAGTGGGTGACCAGGATTTGCTCCACATCCCCCGGGCGGATTCCCAGCCGGTCCATGGCCTCCCTCCAGGCGGCCTCCGCGCCGGGGTCGTGGAAACCGGTGTCCACCAGGGTCCAGCCGTCGGGGCCCTTGAGCGCGTAACAGTTGACCCACCGCAGGGGCATCGGCACCGGAACGGGGATCTGGAAGACCCCGTCCGCTACTGCTGCGATTTGCATGAGGCTATTATAACATTAGTACAGAACGACAGACACGGAACCGGGAGGTGCCTCCCGTTGCCTCAGGTCGAAGAGCTGATCAGCCCCCAGGCCCTGGCGGCCCGGGTGGAGGAACTGGCGGCCCAGATTCGCCGGGACTACCAGGGCCGGAGCCTGCTGGTGGTGGGGGTGCTGAAGGGGGCCTTTGTCTTCACCGCCGACCTGGTCCGGGCCCTCGGCGGCCTGGACGTGCAGGTGGACTTCATCGCCGTCTCCAGTTACGGCGCGGCCACCGAGACCTCGGGCACCGTGCGGATTCTGAAGGACCTCGACATGCCGGTGGAAGGCCGGCACGTCCTGCTGGTGGAAGATATCCTGGACACCGGCCTCACCCTCCGGTATCTCCGGGATTACCTCAGCCGCCAGCGGCCGGCGTCCCTCCGGGTTTGCGTTCTCCTGGACAAGCCTTCCCGGCGGAAGGTAGAGGTCCCCGTGGACTACGTCGGGTTTACGATTCCGGACCGGTTCATCGTCGGCTATGGCATCGACTGGGCGGAGCAGTTCCGGCACCTGCCCTACGTGGGCGCGCTGCGGGAGGAAGAAGCGGCGGGAAGCGGATAGGGGGTGGGGGCTCTGGGCGTCAACCAGAAGTACCGGCGGCTGTTGCTCCTGGTTCTGGCCGGCGGCGCGGGGCTGGCGGCGCTGCTGATCCATCCCTGGGGGCAGTACCTGTCCGCGCTTTCCCTTCTGGTCGCGATCCTGGTAGGGGTGGATGCCCTGCGGCACGTGGAGCCCCGGCCGGGGATCCCCTCCAGTGACGAACTGGAGCGGCTCTCGGCCTCCTTCGACACCACCCTGCGGATCAGCGACGAGACCATGGCCTACATGCGCCAGGGGCTGAACGAGGAGTCGGCGCAGAAGATCACCGACATCATGAAGTCCATCCTCGAGGTCGATGCCGTCGCCATCACCGACACCGAGAAGATCCTGGGGTTCAGCGGCGTCGGTTGCCGGCGGCACCGGCAGGGGGGGCCGATCCTCACCGGGGCGACCCGGGAGGTCCTCCAGACCGGCCAGCCCAAGGTGGTGGTGGACCCCCGGCTGCTGGCCTGCGACGAGCCCGGGTGCCCCCATCCCCTCAAGTCGTCGGTCATCGCTCCCCTGAAGTTCCGGGACCAGGTGGTGGGGACCTTCAAGCTCTACAGCACCTCCCCCCGGCCCCTGCCGCCCTACGTGGCCCGGCTGGCCATCGGGATCGCCCAGCTCCTCAGCCTGCAGATGGAACTGGCCGAGGCGGACCGGCAGCGGCAGCTCGCGACCAAGGCCCGGCTGGAGGCCCTCCAGGCCCAGATCCGGCCGCACTTTCTGTTCAACGTGCTGAACACCATCATCCACTTCAGCCGGACCGACGTGGAGCGGGCCCGGGAGATGCTGGTGCAGCTCGCCAACTTCTTCCGGCGGTCCCTCAGTTACCGGGGGAACTTCATCACCCTCCAGGAGGAGATCGAATACATCAATACCTACCTGAGCCTGGAGAAGGCCCGGTTCGGCGAGAAGCTGACGGTGCAGATGAAGCTCGACCCCAAGGCCCTTGCCGTCTCCATCCCGATCCTGACCATTCAGCCCCTGGTGGAGAACGCGGTGGTCCACGGCATCGCCCCCAAGGAGGAGGGGGGCAAGGTCGGGGTCCGGGTCCGCCGGGTCCGGAACGAGATCCAGATCCTGGTGGCGGACTCCGGGGTGGGCATGGACCGGGAGACCCTCCGCCGGGTCTTCCAGGAAGGCTACGCCACCGGCATGGGCCTCGGCATTTCCAACGTCAACGAACGGCTGGTGAGCCTGTACGGGCCGGAGTACGGCCTGCGGATCCGGAGCCGCCCCGGCCGGGGGACCGTGGTCCGGTTGCGGATTCCCCTGGCCGGCGGGGCGGCCGGGCGGCCGGAGGCCGGGCCGGGTCCGGCGGGCGCCCGGGCCGGGAAGCGGGGGACGGCGGCACCGGTCGGGGTCGGTGCCGGGACCGGCCCCGGGGGCCGGAGGGCATAGGCCGGCGGACGGCATAGGCCGGCAGACAAGGAGGGCATCGACCGGCGGAAAAGGGCTGCGGGGCGCAGGGCGGCGACCTGCGGCCCGCCGGGACAGGGGGTACCCCTACCGCCGGGGGG
>QGUP01000343.1 GCA_003242505.1 Bacillota bacterium | reverse complement strand
CGGGTGCGGGAGTCCCAGGGCGTGCCGGGTTCGTTGAACCCGATGTGCCCATTCAGCCCCAGGCCCAGGATCGCCAGGTCGATGCCCCCGGCCTGGCGGATCGCCTCCTCGTAGCGGCGGCACTCCGCGTCGGGATCCGCTGCGGTGCCGTCGAGGACGAACCGGTGTTCTGGCGGCAGGTCCACGTGGTCGAAGAGGCGGGTCTTCATGTAATGATAGAAGCTTCCCGGGTGCTCCCGGGGCAGCCCCCGGTACTCGTCGAGGTTGAAGGTCCGGACCCGGGCAAAGCTGACCCCGGTGGCCACCAGGGCCCGGTAGAACCCTTCCGGCGTGGCGCCGGTGGGCAGGGCCAGGGTGGCGTCGGGGCGGGCCCAGAGGAAACCGGCGACCAGTCCGGCCGCCAGGGCGGAGAGCGCCTCATAGTCGTCAACGACGATGACCTGCACCGGCCGGCCTACCTCCCGTCGTAAACGATTTGCCCTTCGACCAGAGTGAGGCGATTGTGCAGGTGCCGGTCCAGCACCGCGATGTCGGCCGCCTTGCCCACCGCCAGCGACCCCCGGGATCCCTCCAGGCCCAGTTCCCGGGCCGGGTTGAGGGAGGCCATGGCCACCGCCTCCCAGAGGGGGACGCCCACCAGGCGGACCATGTTCCGGACCGCGGCGTCCATGGTCAGGACCGAGCCCGCCAGGGTGCCGTCGGCCAGCCGGGCTTCGCCGCCTCGGACGGTGACCGGCAACTCCCCGAGGGTGTACTCGCCGTCCCCCAGGCCGGTGGCCCGGATGGCGTCGGTCACCAGCAGGACCCCGCCGGCGCCCCGGGCCCGCACCGCCACCGCGAGGGCTGCGGGGTGGACGTGGATGCCGTCGGCGATGACCTCCACCATCAGGCCGGGCAGGGAGAGGGCTCCCCCGACGGTCCCCGGCTCCCGGTGGTGGAGCCCCCGCATGGCGTTGTACAGGTGGGTGATGTGCCGCAGCCCCGCCGCCACCGCCTCCCGGAGCTGGCCATAGGTGCAGTCGGTGTGGCCGGCGCTGACCACCGCGCCCCGCTGCGCCAGGTGGCGGATGGCGGCGGTGGCCCCTTCCAGTTCCGGGGCCAGGGTGACCTGCCACCGGGCCCCTTCGAACCCCTCCGCCAGCCACCGGTCGATCTCCGGGAGGCTGGGGAGCCGGACGTACCGGGGGTCCTGGGCCCCGGCGCGCTTCGGATTGATGAAGGGGCCTTCGATGTGGAAGCCCAGGACCCGGGCGCCCCGCCGCGGGGCAGCCTTGACCGCCCGGATCGCCTGGAGGATCGCCTCCTCCGGCGCGGTCAGGGTGGTGGCCAGGAGCCCAGTGGTGCCGTACCGCGCGTGGGTGGCGGTGATGGTGGCCACTGCCTCCGGATCGCCGTCCATGAAGTCCGCTCCGCCGCCGCCGTGGACGTGGACGTCGATGAAGCCGGGGCAGATGTAGTCCCCTTCCAGGGTCGTCGCCGGGTCCGGCGCCGGCCCGGGTCCGGCCTCCAGGTCCCAGAGCCCGGTGATGATCCCGTTTTCAACCCGCACCAGTCCGTTCTCCACAATCCGGTCGGGCAGCACCAGTGCCCCCTTCAGCCACCAGGACGCACCGCTCATGGGCTTCCCTCCCCCTGGCGCAACATCTCCGTGCTGAACCGGTACCGGTCGCCCCGGTACAGGGACCGGACGTACTCCACCGCCCGCCCCTCCCGGTCCCGGGTGATCCGCTCCATCAGGAGCAGGGGCGCCCCCTCCCGCACCCCCAGCAGCCGCGCCTCCCGCCCGGTGGCGGAGACCGCCTCCAGGGTCTGGGTGGCCCTGGCCAGGACCACTCCGTACCGCTCGGCAAGGAGCTGGTAGAGGGATCCCGTCAGGTCCGCGTCCAGGATGCCGGGGCAGAGGTCTGCGGGGAGGTGGGTCACCTCCAGGGCCATGGGCTTGCCGTCCGCCAGGCGCAGCCGCTCCAGCCGCACCACCGGCTCCGTCTCGGAAATGCCCAGGGCCCGGGCGCACCGGCGCCCCGCCGGGATCGTCCCCGCGCGGAGGAGGACGCTGCCCGGGGTCATTCCCCGGCGGTGCATGTCCTCGGTGAAGCTGGTCAGCGCAAGGAGGGGCTGTTCCACCTTCGGAATGCTGACGTAGGTGCCCTTGCCCTGTACCCGCTCCAGGTAGCCCTGGGCCTCCAGCTCCCGCAGGGCCTGCCGGACCGTCATCCGGCTGACCTGAAACTGTTCGGTTAGTTCCCGCTCCGAGGGGATCCGGTCGCCGGCTTTGAGGTGCCCTGCCTCGATCTGCTCCAGCAGCCACCGCATGATCTGGTAGTAAAGCGGCACCGGAGCTGGCTTGCTGCGGTGAAGCATCTCTACCCTCCAGACTCGGCGCGATCACGCTCTGCGCGGTCCGGTAAAGATGTCTATACCAGTTTAGCATGAAAAAGGCCCTTCCGGCAATCGAGGCCCTCAGGACCGGTGCGGGTTGGATGATTCCTTCGGAGGATGGTCTGCTGATGTTGTGATGTTACAATGATTTCGGTGTGTCTTGCGAACGCAACGGAACGGGGGGCACAGCAGATGACTGAGTATCGCATCGAACGGGACTCCATGGGCGAGATGCGGGTGCCCGCCAACGCCTACTACGGCGCCCAGACCGCCCGGGCAGTGGAGAACTTCCCCATCAGCGGCCTCCGGTTTCCCCGGGAGTTCATCCGCAGCCTGGGGATGATCAAGAAGGCCGCCGCGGAGACCAACGCGGAACTGGGGCTTCTGGACCCCCGGGTGGCAGAGGCCATCGCCACCGCCGCGCAGGAGGTGATCGACGGCCGCTGGGACGACCAGTTCGTCGTCGACATCTTCCAGACCGGCTCCGGGACCTCCACCAACATGAACGCCAACGAGGTCATCGCCAACCGGGCGACGGAGATCCTCGGGGGCGAGCGGGGCTCCAAGCTGGTCCACCCCAACGACCACGTGAACATGGGCCAATCCTCCAACGACGTCATCCCCACCGCGATCCGGATGGCGGCGCTGGAGTCCATCGAGCGGCGGCTGATCCCGGCCCTGCAGAAGCTGGAGGCGGCCCTGGCGGCCAAGGCCAAGGAGTTTGACCGCATCATCAAGATCGGCCGCACCCACCTGATGGACGCGACCCCGATCCGGCTGGGCCAGGAGTTCGGCGGCTACGCCAGCATGGTCGCCCACGGCATCCGGCGGGTCCAGTCGGTGCGGGAGCACCTGGCGGAGCTGCCCCTGGGCGGCACCGCGGTGGGCACCGGCATTAACACCCATCCGGAGTTTGCCCGCCGGGCCATCGCCCGGCTGGCGGCCTGGACCGGCCTGCCCTTTAGGGAG
>QGUP01000342.1 GCA_003242505.1 Bacillota bacterium | reverse complement strand
GGAAGCGGCCCTGTGCCCGGTCCAGCCTTCAGAAGTAGGCCAGGAGGTGGTGGGCCAGGAGGATGGGCTGGGCCCGCTGCAGGTGGGTGTACCCCGGCATAATGGTTTCCATCTCTTGGGCAGCCCTATCCAGGATAATCCCCTGCAGGTTGAAGATCAAGGAGCGGATGGCGGTAATTTCGTCCTTGACAAACAGATGCAGATCCGTAACCACCTGGTCGTTCCGGCTCCGGGCGGTGTGGAGCTTGCCTCCCACCGGGCCGATCTTCTCGATCAGCCGGCGCTCGATGTTCATGTGGATGTCCTCGTACTCCACCCGGAAGGGAAAGGTCCCCGCAGCCAGCTCCTGCCGGACCTCCTCCAGCCCGGCCAGGATCGCCTCCGTCTCCTCCGGGGAGAGGATGCCCTGCCGGCCCAGCATCCGGGCGTGGGCCACCGACCCCCGGATGTCCTGGGGCCAGAGCCGGCGGTCAAAGCCGATGGAGGCGGTAAAGCGCTCCACCTTCCGGTCTGTCGCCCGGGTAAACCGGCCCGCCCACGGTTTGCTCACCGGTCATCGCCTCCGTTTCCCCATCCTCAAGGCCCTGGGCAACGCTCTGCATGATTATACTATCCATTGCATATGTATGCAAGGGCGACCCCCCCGGAGGGGGTCGCCCTGAACCACCCTGCACGCCAGAGCCCGGTGCCCCTGCGGACACCGGGCCCTTCTCACGGCTCCGATTTCATCAGCTCTGCCAGGGCCTCCTCGAGGCAGGCCCGGACCTCCTGGGCCGTGGCCAGCCCCCGGACCCGCTCCCAGAGGGCGGCAAAGGTCGCCCGGTCCGCCCGGCGGATCAGATCCTTGGCCCGGAGCACCGCCGGCGCCGGCATGCTCAGCTCGTCGATCCCCATCCCCACCAGGAGGGGGATGGCCAGGGGCTGCCCGGCCATGTCCCCGCACATTCCGACGAGGATGCCGTGCCGGTGTCCCTCCTCGAGGGTCCGGGCGATGAGCCGCAGGACCGCGGGGTGGAAGGGGTCCGCGAGCTGCCCCAGGGCCGGGTTGCCCCGGTCCGCGGCCATAGTGTACTGGACCAGGTCGTTGGTGCCGATGCTGAAGAAGTCGCACTCCCGGGCGAGGAGGTCCGCCGCCACCGCCGCAGCGGGCGTCTCCACCATGATCCCCACCGGGATCCGGTCCGCCACCGGCACCCCCGCGGCCACCAGTTCCTCCCGGACCGCGGCGAGTTCGGCCTTGGCCCGCCGCAGCTCCTCCACGCAGGCGATCATGGGGAACATGATCCAGAGGTTTCCGTAAGGCGAGGCCCGCAGGAGCGCCCGCAGCTGCCGGCGGAAGAGCTCGGGCTCCCGGAAGCAGAGCCGGATGGCCCGGACCCCCAGGAAGGGGTTCTCCTCCCTGGGCATCTCCAGGTACGGCAGGGGCTTGTCCCCGCCGATGTCCAGGGTGCGGATGATGACCGGCCGGGGCTTCACTGCCTCCAGGACGGTCCGGTAGGCTTCAAACTGCTCCTCCTCCGTGGGCATGGTCTCCCGGTGGAGGAAGAGGAACTCGGTGCGGAAGAGGCCGATCCCCTCCGCCCCCGCGGCCAGCACCCCGGCCACCTCGCCGGGCTCCCCGATGTTGGCCGCAACCTGGACCCGGTGGCCGTCCCGGGTCGTGCCGGGGAGGTCCCGGAGGGCCAGGAGCCGCTCCCGCTCCCGCTCCGCTTCCACCCGGGCCGCCTGATAGGCCGCGACCCGCTCCGGCTCCGGCGCCACCACCACCGTCCCCTGGTCGCCGTCCACCAGCAGCAGCTCTCCGTCGGCGACGACGCCGGTGATCCCTGCCGCGCCCACCACCACCGGAATCCCCAGGGCCCGGGCGATGAGGACCGTATGGGAGGTGCGGCCGCCCCGCTCCAGGACGATGGCCCCCACCTTCTGCACGTCGAGGGATGCGGTCTCCGACGGCAGGAGGTCTTCTGCCACCAGGACCGCCCCCGGGGGCAGGCCCTTGGGCAGGCCGGACTCCGCCGCGCCGGTGAGGCACCGGACCACCCGCCGGCCCACGTCCCGGACGTCTGCGGCCCGCTCCGCCAGGTACGGATCGTCCAGGGCCGCGAGCACCGCGGCCTGCTCCTCACAGGCCTTCAGGCACGCGGCTTCCGCCCCCAGATGCTCCTCGGTGATCCGGCGGACCATCGCCTCCACCAGGGCCGGATCCTGGAGCATCATCCGCTGGGCGCCGAGAATCCCGGCCTTCTCCTCCCCCAGCCGCTGCCGGGTCTCAGCCTCCAGGGCTGCCAGCTCCTCCTCCGCCCGGGCCAGGGCCGCCCTGAGCCGCTCCACCTCCGCCGGCGCCTCCTCGGGCCGGATCCGGCGCCCGGTGCTGGCCAGGCCGGCCTTTTGCACCAGGACCGCGGGGCCCAGGTGGGAGCCGGGGGCAGCCCCCAGACCCCGGAGTTCAACCGCACGCGGCTGCGTCATGGCTGGGGCTCCCCCCTTCCCCGCCGAGGAGGGCCGACAGCCGTTCGATGGCCGCCTCCTCCCCGGGACCCTCGGCCACCAGGACCACCTCCTGGCCGCACCGGATCCCCAGGCTCAGCACCTGCAGGATGCTCTTGGCGTCGGCAGACCGGTCGCCGGCCATGAGGATCACCCGGCAGGGGTGCTTCTGGGCTTCCTGGACAAACTGGGCTGCAGGCCTGGCGTGCAAGCCTACGGGATCGGTGATGGTGATGCGTCGGGTTTGCATGCGGCTTCGACACCTTCCCCTTTCTCAGGGTAATTGGCGGATGCCCGGATGGGGCCCGGCACCCCGCGGACCCTCAGCGGAGTGCGGCCTGCACCTTCTCCACCAGGGTCCGGGCCCGCTCGGCGATGGCGTCCCAATCGCCCCGGGCCACCAGGTCCTTGGCCACCAGCGCCCCGCCCAGGCCAACCGCGTAGGCACCGGCCCGGATGAACTCGTCGGCGTTCTCCACGGTAATGCCGCCGGTGCCCAGGAGCCGGATCTCGGGGAACGGCCCCCGCATCTCCCGGAAGAACGCCGGGGTCACGGCGCTGGCCGGGAAGATCTTCACCAGGTCCGCCCCGGCCCGGACCGCGGTGACCGCCTCGGTGGGGGTCATGGCCCCTGGGATGGCAAGGCGGCCCAGCTCCTTGGTCTTCCGGATTACGTCCGGGTCGGTGTGGGGGGAGACGATGAACTCCGCCCCGGCGGCCACCGACCGCTCCACTTCCTCCGGGGTCAGGACCGTCCCCATCCCCGGCACCACATCGGGCAGTTCCCGGGAGATCGCGGCCACGGACTCCAGCGCACCCGGGGAGGGGTAGGTCACCTCGATGCAGCGGATGCCGCCCTTGTAAAGAGCCCGGGCCACGGC
>QGUP01000341.1 GCA_003242505.1 Bacillota bacterium | reverse complement strand
GGGTCCAGGCCTGCATAGCGTCCCACCGCTTTGCTATTGCGGAAGCGTGTGGGGTCACCAAGGCGGGCCCAAATCACCGCTGCCGCCAAGACCCCCAGTCCCGTGATGCTCAGTAAGAGCCGGACCTAGAAAGATAAGCCAAAACCGCCGGCCAGGGTATGACCTGAGCCGGTGTTTTGTAATCGGGGTTCATAACTTCTACGCTACCAAAGGCTCCAAAGGAGTCGTTGTTTCACAGTTACGGAAGATAGCATGTTTCACCATCGGCCACGGCGACAGTAAGAGGTTTCAGCGGAGCCATGGTCTTACGACCGTGGATACTTTCGGGCCACCCGGACTGGGTATCCGCGACCATCATGCTTCAACGGAGCCACGGTCTTACGACCGTGGATACAGCCCCCTTTTGGAACCCGCCTGGCAAGCGGTCTCCAACCCCGTCTTGCGAGCGGTTCCGCCAAAACTTCACTTGAGGGCATCGTTGGAATCCCTGATACCGCCGAAACATCCCCTTCCATCCCGCTCAGCAAGCGACTTGCGAGCGCCCCCCAGGGTTCAGAACGCTTGCGGACCGCTCGCAACCGCTTTGATATCCAATGATCCTTGAATATAGAGGAAATTTATTGCACGCGCCACTATATCCCGCACGCATGGTAGTGGCTACCTTCCTTAGTCTGTGATTTACCCGCAACGCAGGAGAGAGCCTGGCCTCTGTACCCCGATAAGCCTGCCCCGTCACCAGGCGGCAGCCCGGCCTTCCCTTTCATAGTTCCAGGATGGCTGACGGATTCCTCCCAGGTCTCTCTACTCCCCCACTCGGGTCGAGTCGCTGTCCGGCATACCGTCGGGTGGGGCGCGCAGCGTGGTTCGGCCAGCCCCCGCTGGTGGGGCCCATGCTGGAGGCAACCTGGCGGACTATCACGTGCACCCCGTCCCAGTCGGACCCAGCCCATCCCCTGGAGAGTGAGGCTGCGCCACGTTAGGCGGCGTCAACCACTTTCGCAGAGCCGAGGCTGGTGGGCGGCACTGTGGGACACACCGGCCTGGGCCGGGGGCAACCCGAGGCGCCATCGCCATTCGCGGCACGCAGTTGTCAGGGTCGACGTCGCCATCCACGACCTGCGCAGAAGATCTACATTTTTCTTCTCTGACATGTCCGAAGATCATCCCGATGCCCGCCGCCGTCGGCCGTCTTGCGCCGGCTCTGGCGAACACCCTCGACGGCTCCGCCCACCTCGGGATGCGGTGGCGGCCCGGCTTGTTGCGCAATGTAGCGATGCGCTTTCGCCGCAGGGTACAGTGCGGGAGGTGCCGTATCCTATGCCGTATCCTAGCCAGTGGGTTGCTCGTCGTCGCCGGGGTGATCCTCCTCCGGGCCAAGTGGGGCGCCTGCCGATGGCCGCCACCATCGGCAACGCGCCGGTCGGCGGTGCCCTTGACAGTGAGGTACAGGACCGAGGGCCCCGGCCAGGTCTCCTACCTACCACCCCAGAGCTTTGGGCCCCCGGTTGCTTTTCACCCTCGGCCCAACACTGCTGGCCTGCGATTCCGCGCGGTTCCTTACCTGGCACGTTCGGTCTCCCGGCTGGGGCCTCGCCGTCCCGCAGGATGCCCTCTGCACACTTGCGGTGGGTTGCCGGCCCTGGGCCGCTGTCGGCCCTGGCCTGGTGGGGGCCTTGCCCCCTGGTCTGCCATCCTGAGCACGACGAGCCCTTGTCGTGGTCTGGGGCCCCCGGCGACACAAGTCCGGCCCAAAGCGGTGAGGCGGGCGATGGCTCGCCCGGCACCCCTGACCCCAAAGGGAGGTGCTTGCGATGCCTGATTACCAGGTGCACTTGGATGCCAAAGTGGACCGTTTCGTCACCGAGGACGACCTTATCGACTTCTGCACCGCACTTGAGGAGCGCCCTGGCATCTCTGCCCCGGTCGCAGGCGGCGGCGGTGAATCGTTGGGTGCTACCGTTGCCGTGGAAGCCCCCGACGCGTGGGAAGCTGTGACCCGGGCTGTAGCGGAATTCCGGGCGGCCCTCAAGGAGATCGGTATGCATGGCCGCATCGTGGAGATCGAGGTGAAGGATTACGACGACTTCGAGGTGACCGTGGGAGAGATCGCGAGGGATCTCGGGGTCTCCCGGGAACGGGTGCGCCGGTGGATTCGTAACCCTGAGTACGGCTTTCCGTCGCCGGTGCGGGAGGAGGGCTCTCAGAAGCTGTGGCGCTGGGGCGACGTGCGGCGCTGGGCTGAGGAGCGCGGAGTCCTGAAAAAGTAGGGCTCCCCCGAGGCGGACCGCCCTGGGGGCTATGTGAGACCAAGGGACCAGGCGGGCACTCAGGCTGGGTACTCGCCGGGGCAAAAAGCGGGAAACACCACCAGCGTCGTTGCCTGAACCCTCACTCTTCCCACCCAAAACTGTCAAACCACACCCCCCGGTGGAAGCTCTCGATGGCCCGCCGCACATAGGGGATCACGTTCTCGGGCAGGCGATCCAGATCAAACCAGGAGAGGTCGTCGCACTTGTGGGGCTCTGCGTTCACGATCCCCCCGGTCCAGCGTTCCGCGACAAGGAAGAAGTCGATCCGCTCGTCTCCGGCCCGCCGATGCATCACCCCGACCACCCGCATATTCTCCGGTGCGATGGTGATGCCGGCCCCCTCCCGGGCGTCCCGGATCGCCGCGGCCTTGACCTCCTCCCCGCCGTCCAGGTGGCCGGCAACGACGCTGTAAAAGGTGCACGGCCACGGGCATGGTGAAGCGGTTCCCGGACGTCGGTTCACACTCCTTCTGAGCCTTGCCGTCACTGCCCGGCAGGGTTTTCGCCCACCTGCCAGCCTCACCGGGGCATCGGCATGCCTTGCACGGGGGCTTCCGTACGAGGCCGGATTGTCAGAAGCGAGCCGTGGACGCTCTGGCAACACCAAGGACACACTGCCAGATTCCTGGCACGTTGACCGATTCCTCCCACCCCCCGCAATCGTGCCCGCTTCCGCAGCGTCCGATACCAACCCCCACAGCGCCTCTAATGACGCTGACAGGGCTGGAAGAGGGCGCGGTACACCGCCAAGGCCATGCGGAGATCCGTCCAGGGCTTGCAAACCCTCGCCCTGTGTCGCCAACGGTCCCCAGACAGTCCCCACCTGCCCCCGACAGCACGCACCTACTCCCAACCCTTGCGAGCCACCGCCGGTGGTTCATGAGCCACATGAAAATTCCCCCGCCCTGCGGCGGCCGGTCTTCCACCGGCTGCCCATTCCTTTTACCCTGGGCCGCTGGGCCGCCGACCCTGGAAAGGTCCACGCTGAATCGCTAAAATGTGTGTAATAAAACCATTTCTCCGCACAAATCCCGTCTCCAGAGGGAGGGTGAGGGATGACAATCTCTCGGGACCA
>QGUP01000340.1 GCA_003242505.1 Bacillota bacterium | reverse complement strand
TGCACCCGCCGGTTTTCCTGAGGGGGGCCCGCACCGTTGCGGTCGCGCAGAGGGACCCTGGCGCGGGGGGGGACTTTTGCCGAAAAGGGGGGGGGTTGGCGGGGGTGGGCGCGGCCAGCACCCGCCTCGACGTGGCCCTGGTGCAGCAGGGCTTCTACCCCAGCCGGCAGCGGGCCCAGGCGGCGATCCGGGCGGGCCTGGTGTCGGTGAACGGCCGGGTGGTGACCCGGCCGAGCTTTCCCGTCACGGCCGCGGACCGGCTCGAGGCCGCCGGGGACCCCATCGGCTACGTCAGCCGGGGCGGGCTGAAGTTGGCAGCGGCCCTGGACCGGTTCGGGGTCTCCCCCGCCGGCCGGGTCTGCCTCGACGTCGGGGCGTCTACCGGCGGCTTCACCCAGGTGCTCCTGGAGCGGGGGGCCCGGCGGGTCTACGCGGTGGACGTGGGCCGGGGACAGCTCCACCCGGACCTCGCCCGGGATCCCCGCGTGGTGAGCCTTGAGGAGACCGACGTTCGCACCCTGGCCGCCCTGCCCGGGGAGCCGCCGGACCTCGTGACCTGCGACGTCTCCTTCATCTCCCTGACCCTGGTGCTCCCTCACCTGCTCCGGCTGGCCCCGGGGGCCGAACAGATCCTCCTGGTCAAGCCCCAGTTCGAGGTCGGCCGGGCCGGGGTGGGGAAGGGGGGCATCGTCCGGGACCCCCGGTTGCGGGAGGAGGCGGTGGCCCGGGTCCTGGCCGCGGCGACGGCCCTGGGGTTGGTCTCCGGCGGCGTCATGCCGTCCCCGATCCTCGGGGGCGACGGCAACCAGGAGTTCCTCCTCTATCTCCGGCCGGGGGCGAGCCCGGCGGGGGCGGACCCGGCGTGCAGACCGGCAGGGGTGGTCGCGCCATCTGACCACGTTGATAACAAGTTGTAATCAAACCTATTACAAAGACGCAGGTTGTGCCGTGTCAGAAAACCTGACAAACAAAATTGACAATGGGCATCCCCCTGGAGTAACATCTGGCTCAAACCGCCAGTGAGCCCCGGGGAACCCGGTCCGGCGGTGGAGGCGCGGGAAAGGGCTGCCTGGCTGCCCGCCCAGGCAGGCTTCCGACCGAGCCGGACCGGCCTCGGGGCCCGTGCTGATCCGGCCCCCGGGGCGCAACGGGGATTGGGAACTTGTTCACGAACCCCGGCTTCGCTCACCCCGGGGTCCGGGCTGCGGGGCTGGCGGGCAGGAAGAGACCGAGAGGAGGGGGATGTCCCGTGCAGGTGCGGGAGCAGGCGATGGATCCCCGGCGGATCCGGGAGTACCTGCGGGCCTGGGAGCGCCACGGGTCTGGCCTGGTCGCCATGGTCCGGAAGGACGGCCGGGCGGACCACGGCCTGGTGGAGCGGCTCCTGTCCGCGCTGGCGGCCCTGGCCCACCGCAGCGGCGACGTGGACGGGGAGGGGGACGGCTGCGGGATCCAGGTGGACATCCCCCGAGCCCTGTGGGCCGAGGCCCTGGCCGGGGCCGGCCGTCCGCCGGAGTTGGCCTACGACCCCCGCTTCGCCGTCGGCCACTTCTTCATCCCCCGGTCGGAGGCCTCCGGTTCCAGCGGGCTGAAGGCGAAGATCCTGCGGCGGATGGCCGCCGAGGGGCTTGCGGTGCTCCTGGATCGGACGGCCCCGGTGGACTCCAGCGCCCTGGGCCCCCGGGGCCGGGCGGAGGAGCCGGAACTCTGGCAGGTCGCCCTCCTCTGCCCCGACGGGGAGGCAGGGGAGAGCCGGCTCTTCTCCCTGGGACTGGCCGTCGAGGCGGAGACCCCGGTGGCGGTGGTCTCCCTCAGCACCCAGGTGGCGGTCTACAAGGTCCGGGGAACTCCGGAGACCCTGCGCCGGTACTACCCGGAACTCCAGGATCCCCGGCTGGCCACCCGGGCGGCCATCGGCCACATCCTGTTCTCCACCAACGTGACCGGCCTCTTTGAGCGGGCGCAGCCCTTCCACCTCCTGGCTCACAACGGCGGGATCAGCACCGTCAGCAGGCTCCGGGAAGAGACCCTGGCCCTGGGGATACCCCTCACCCGGGAGGGCACCGACGCCCAGGACCTGGACCGGTGCCTTGAGGGGCTGATCCACCGGTACGGCTTCACCCTGATGGAGGCCATGGAGGTGGTCTTCCCGCCGATCCTGGCGGAGATCCGGGGGCTGAAGCCCGAACTCCAGGACCTCTACCTGTACCTCCGGCAGGCCTGGGGCCCCTTCGCCCAGGGCCCGGCGGCGGTGGCGGCCCGGTACCGGGACGAGATGGTCTTCGCCGTGGACGCGATGGGCCTGAGGCCCCTGTGGCTCCTGGAGACCGAGGAGGAGTACGTCTTCGCCTCGGAACAGGGGGTCGTGCCCATCGCCGAGGTGGTCCGGGACCCGCGGCCCCTCGCGCCGGGGGAGAAGATCGGCCTGCTGCTGCGGGAGGGCGGCCCGCCGGAGTTCCTCTCCTACCCGGAGGTGCAGGACCGGGTGCTCGGCCTCTGCCGGCAGCGGCTGCCGGCCCTGGAGGGCTGGCGCCGGTACCTCAGCGGCACCTCCCAGGGGATGGAGCCCGGCAGCCTTCCGGGCCTTTCTCTGGCGGCGGTGCCGGGCTCCGCTAACACGGCCGGCGGCGAGCCCCCGGCCTTCTCCGGCCCCAGCGACCGGCTCCTGGCCGCCCTCGGCTGGAGCGCCGAGGACCACCAGATGGTCCGGGCCCTGGCCCAGACCGGCAGCGAGCCCATCGGCTCCCTGGGGTACGACGGCCCCCTGGCGGCCCTTGCCGAGGAGCGGCAGAACCTGGCGGACTACTTCAAGGAAAGCGTCGCCGCGGTGACCTGCCCCGCGGTGGACCGGGACCGGGAGGTCGAGCACTTCTCCACCCGGGTGCTGCTGGGGGCCCGGCCGCCGTTGGCGGTTCGCGGCAGCGGGGACGTGAGCCTGGCCCACCGGACCCGGGTCGAACTGCAGGTGCCGGTGATCCTGGGAGGCCACGCCGGTCCCATGCCCCTGGACCTCGGCGCTTACCGGCAGGTCGCGGCCCGGCACGGCACCCGGCTCCTGGAGGACCTCTGCCGGGAGTGGGACCCGGTCTACGGGGCGGGGAAGGACCCCGGGATCGTCAGGGTGCTCCCCACCGCCTTCCAGGCTCCCGAGAGCCTCCCCGCGGCCCTGGAGCGCCTGGGCCGGGAGGCGGGGGCGGCGGGGCGGGAGGGGGCGGAGCTGCTGATCCTGGATGACCGGGAGTGCTTCCAGGACGGGCGGCTCTGGATCGACCCGCACCTGGCCCTCGCCGCGGGGGCCCGGGCCCTGCGGGAGCACCCGGGGCCGCCAGAAGAGCCCAACCTCCGCGGGCGGTGGGCCGGGGTCTTCCCCTCCGGGCGATTCCGCGAC
>QGUP01000339.1 GCA_003242505.1 Bacillota bacterium | reverse complement strand
CTCAAGGCCGGCTATCCCATCCTGATCCGGTCCCTTTCCAACCTGCTGGTCTACCTGGTCCGGCCGCCCGACGGGGGGCTCAGCACCCATTTCGTCACCCTCGAGCAGGGGAGTTACGCCCTGAACCTCGCCCCTGACGACCCGGAGTACTTCGACGCGGTCTACCGCCGGATTGCCCCCCTGGCCTCCTCCACCCTGGTGGTGGAGAACATCTTCCGGCCGGATCTGGAGCCGGAACTGTGGGACGGGGATGAGCTGACCGCGGCGCTCCATGAAGCCGGGCGGCGGCTCGACGCCATGGACCTTTTGCCGGCCCCCTTTCCCATTCAGGAACTGCTCCCGGAGCGGGACTTCCGGCACGTCCAGCGGCTCTACGGCCTCGGGGGGCTGAGCTACGGCAACCTCAGCGCCCGGAAGGACGCCCGCCGGTTCTGGATGAGCGCCAGCGGGGTGAACAAGGCCGACCTGCGGAACGTGGGCGAGCACATCCTGATGGTGACGGACTACGACCCGGCCCGGAACGCCATGGTGCTCAGCGTTCCCCCCGGGGTCGCCCGGCCCCGGCGGGTCTCGGTGGACGCGATCGAGCACTGGATGATCTACCGGGAGCACCCGGAGGTCGGGGCCATCGTCCACATCCACGCCTGGATGGAGGGGGTGCCCTCCACCCGGATCAACTACCCCTGCGGCACCCTGGAGCTCGCCCGGGCGGTGGCGGCGGAGGTGCGCCGGGCGCCGGACCCCAGCCGGGCGGTGGTGGGGCTCCGCAACCACGGCCTCACCATCTGCGGCCGCAGCCTCGACGACATCTTTGAGCGGATCGAGGGGCGGATCCTCCGGCAGGTGCCCATGAGTTAGGCTGGGCGCCGGCGGGGGCCGCATGGGCGGCCCCCTGCGGGGGGTCGCCCGGCGCCCCGGTGGGGGCTCGGGCTTGGCGCCCCGGCGGCGCGCGGAAGGCAGCACCGACAGGGCCGGCTCCGGGGACGGGCGCCGGCTCTGCCGCTTTTGATTCTGGAGTCTTGAAGTTCGTTGAACTAGCTTGTTTCACTTTGGTACAATCGGAGAGGATGCGCACCCCCGGGGCGGCGGCGCCGGCGGCACCCGGAGCGGTACCGGTGCCACGGCGCCGGGGGGCGGCTCTGAGACGCTGGAGGTGGGCTGATGAAGCTCTACGAGTACCTCGCCAAGTCCTTGCTGGCCGAGGTGGGCATCCCGACCCCCCAGGGCCGGCTGGCCACCACGCCGGAGGAGGCCGAGGCGGCGGCCCGGGAGATCGGGCCCTGCGTGGTCAAGGCCCAGGTGCTGGTCGGCGGCCGGGGCAAGGCCGGCGGCATCAAGCTGGCCAACACCCCGGAGGAGGCCCGGCAGCGGGCGGCGGAGATCCTCGGGATGAACCTCAAGGGCTACATCGTTGAAAAGGTATGGGTTGAGCAGCAGCTCAAGATCGACCGGGAACTCTACGTCTCCATCACCGTCGACGGTCAGGCCCGGCAGCCCCTGGTTATCGCCTCCGCCCACGGCGGTGTGAACATCGAGGAAGTGCCCGAGGAGTACATCGTCAAGAAGAACATCGACATCACCACCGGGCTCCTGCCCTTCCACGGCCGGGAGATCGCCCGGCGGCTCGGCCTTTCCGGCGACCTGGCCAAGCAGTTCGGTGACATCCTGGCGAAGATGTACACCGCCTTCCGCAAGTACGACGCCGAACTGGTGGAGATCAACCCCCTGGCGGTGGTGGGCGACCGGCTCATCGCCGCGGACAGCCGGCTGAACGTGGAGGACGACGCCCTCTTCCGCCACCCCGAACTTCCCCGGGTGGAGGAGGGCACCGAACTGGAGCGGAAGGTCCGGGCGACCGGCCTCGCCTTCGTCCAGCTGGACGGCGACATCGCGGTCATGGCCAACGGCGCCGGCATGGCCATGGGCACCCTCGACGTGCTCTCCCTCTACGGCGGCCGGCCGGCCAACTTCCTGGACGCCGGCGGCGGGGCCAGCGTCGAGCCCATGGCCCAGGCGATCCGGTTCCTCCTGGAGACCAGGCCCAAGGCGATCCTGATCAACATCTTCGGCGGCATCACCCGGTGCGACGACGTGGCCCGGGCCATCGTGACGGTCAAGGAGACCCAGGGCATCCCCGTCCCCCTGGTGGTGCGCCTGGTCGGCACCAACGACGAGGAAGGCCGGCGAATCCTGGCGGAAGCCGGCATTCACGCCTACACCGACATGGGCGAGGCCGCGCGGGCAGTGGTGGCGGCGGCCTACGGGGAGGGGCGCTGAGCGATGGCGGTCATCATCGATGAGAACACCCGGGTCGTGGTCCAGGGCATCACCGGCAACCAGGGCTCCTTCCACACGGCCCAGATGCTGGCCTACGGCACCAAGGTGGTGGCCGGAGTCAACTTCGACAAGGCCGGGCAGGAGGTTCACGGGGTGCCGGTGGTGGCCACGGTCCACGAGGCCGTGGAGCGGTACGGCGCCAACGCCTCCATCGTCTTCGTGCCGGCCCGGTTTGCCAAGGACGCGGCCCTGGAGGCCATCGACGCCGGGGTGAAGGTGCTGGTGCTGATTCCGGAGCACATCCCGGCCCAGGACGCGATGGAGATCCACGCCGCCGCCCGAAAGGCGGGGGTGCGGGTGATCGGCCCCAACACCTTCGGCGTCATCTCCCCCGGCAAGTGCAAGATGGGCATCATGCCCAACCACATCTACACCCCGGGGCCGGTGGGGATCGTGGCCCGCTCCGGCACCCTTTCCTATGAGATCGCCTACACCCTCACCCGGGCCGGCTTTGGCCAGAGCACGGTCATCGGCATGGGCGGCGACCGGGTCATCGGGGTCAACTTCATCGAGGCCCTGGAGCTCTTCCAGAACGACCCGGAGACCAAGCTCATTGTCATGGTCGGCGAGATCGGCGGGATCCAGGAGGAGCTGGCCGCCGAGTACATCAAGGCCCACGTGACCAAGCCCGTGGTGGCCTTCCTGGCCGGCCGGTCCGCGCCGCCGGGCAAGCGGATGGGCCACGCCGGGGCGATCATCGAGGGCAACCGGGGCACCTACCAGTCCAAGGTCCAGGCCCTGGAGGCCGCGGGGGTCGCGGTGGCCTCCCTGCCCTGGGAGGTCGCGGACCTGGTCCGGCAGCGGCTGGGCTGACGGTGGCCGGGTGACAGCAGCGGGGTAACGGCGGCGGGGTAACGGCCGCGGATCGAGAGGGGCGCCAGGCCTGTAGGGCTTGGCGCCCCTTGCTCCGTGCAGGGCGGTCCTGGCGCCCCTCGGTGCGCCCCGGCCCGGGCGGCGGCGGTCGGGGGAACGGCGGGGGGGGGTTGGCGCGGCAAAACTCCCGAGAGCCCGGGCGCCGGGGGGGCGGGGGCGGGGCGCGCCCGCGGGGGGGTGTTTT
>QGUP01000338.1 GCA_003242505.1 Bacillota bacterium | reverse complement strand
GGCGATGGGATGGGAGGCGGTGACGTAGGGGTAGGTGCCGAAGTCGATGTCCAGGAGAGTCCCCTGGGCCCCCTCGAAGAGGACGTTCTTGCCGGCCTCCACCGCCTCGCCGAGGATGGTCACGGTGTTGGCCACGTACGGCCGGATCCGCTCCGCCAGGGGCAGGTAGGCCGCGGCGATCTCCTCCACCCGGAAGGGCGGCCGGCCGTAGACCCGCTCCAGGAGGGCGTTCTTCTCCGCCACCTGGGCCGCGAGCTTCTCGAGGAAGACCTCCTTCTCCAGCAGGTCCTCCACCCGGAGCCCGACCCGGGCGAACTTGTCCATGTAGGCCGGGCCGATCCCCCGGCGGGTGGTGCCGATCCGCCCGGGCCCCTTCCGGTCCTCCTCCGCCTCGTCCAGGGTCACGTGGTAGGGCAGGATGAGGTGGGCCGCCGGGCTGATCCGGAGCCCGGAGGTGTCCACCCCCTGCTGCTCCAGGTAGTCCAGTTCCTCCACCAGCACCCGGGGGTCCACCACCACCCCGTGGCCGATGACGCAGATCTTGCCGGGGTACAGGATCCCCGACGGGATGAGGCGCAGTTTGAACTGCCGGCCGCCCACCCAGACCGTGTGGCCGGCGTTGTTGCCTCCCTGGTAGCGGACCACCACGTCGGCTTCCGCCGCGAGGTAGTCGATGACCTTCCCCTTGCCCTCGTCGCCCCACTGGGCGCCTACCAGCACCACCGCTGGCATCCGGGCCACACCCCCCAACAGGGTTCTGAGACACCGCCGGGGCCCAGGCACCACGGTCCCACCCGGCTCCGGAGCCACCTGGCCGGGCCGCCGGGGCCCAGGCCCCGGCCGCCCCCGGGAAGGAAACCGGGGCGTCCACCGAGTATTAAACCCCCACCGGCTTATAACTGGGAATGCCAGGTTCCGCTATAAGGGTATAACCCTCTGGAAGGAACTCGCCGGGAACCCCAGGGAAGGTGAGCGCCGTGCTGCGGCTCCTGGAGACCTTCTGCGCGGTGGTGGAGGCCGGCAGCCTCAACCGGGCCGCGGAGGCCCTGCACCTCAGCCAGCCCGCGGTGACCAAGCAGATCCGGGCCCTGGAGGCGGAACTGGGGGTCACCCTGCTGGTCCGGGGCCCCCAGGGGGTGACCCTCACCCCGGTGGGCCGGCGGATCCACGCCCTGGCCCGCCGGGCGGTGGCCGCGGCGGAGGCCTGCCGCCGGGCCGCCCGGGAGTGGCAGGACCCCGGAAGCACCGGGGTGGTGGTGGGCGCCGGCCTCACCCTCACCCTCTTTACTTTGCCCCCGGTCATCGCCGCCTTCCGCCGCCAGTTCCCCGGCACCCGGGTGGAGGTCCGGACCGGCACCTCCCAGGAGACCCTGGCCCGGCTCCTGGCCTATGAGGTGGACCTGGCCTTCGTCACCTCCCCCGTCAGCCACCCGGAGGTCCGGACCCAGGTCCTCTTCACCGACCCCCTGGTCCTGGCCGCCGCGCCGCCGGCTCCCGCCGGGGAGGTCCGGCCGGTCCGGGTGCGGGACCTCCAGGGCCGGACCCTGATCTCCTTCCGCCGGGGCTCGGGGCTGAGGCAGTACCTGGACCAGGTCCTGGAGGCCCGGGGGGTCCGGCCGGAGGTGGTGATGGAGTTCGACAGCATCGAGGCGATCAAGACCATGGTCGCCCTGGGCCTGGGGGTGGCCCTCCTCCCCTGGTCCGCGGTCCGGGCCGACGCCGAGGCGGGCCGGATCGCCGCCTACCCCCTGGCGGACTGGCCCGACGCCGGCCGGCAGATCTCGATGATCTGGCGCCGGGACGCCTACCGGCCCCCCACGGTCCGGGCCTTCCAGGCCCTGGCCCGGCAGCTGCTGCGGCAGGAGCCGGAGAGCGAGAGGACCGGCGGCTAGCTGTGCCGCCGGTCCAGGCTCATGAACTTGCCGAACTCCTTCAGGAAGACCAGCTCCACCGTCCCCACCGGGCCGTTCCGCTGCTTGGCGATGATCACCTCGACGATGTTCTTCCGGTCCGTGTCCTGGTTGTAGTAGTCGTCCCGGTAGAGGAACATCACCACGTCCGCGTCCTGCTCGATGGAGCCGCTCTCCCGGAGGTCCGAGAGCATCGGCCGCTTGTCGGTCCGGGACTCCACCGCCCGGCTGAGCTGGGAGAGGGCGATGATCGGGATGTTCAGTTCCCGGGCCAGGGCCTTCAGCGACCGGGAGATCTCCGCGACCTCCTGGGCCCGGTTCTCCGTCGGTCGCCGGGCGCCGCCCCCCAGGGTCATCAGCTGCATGTAGTCGATGCACAGGAGGTCCAGGCCGTGCTCGGCCTTCATCCGCCGGGCCCGGGCCCGGAGCTCCATGAGGGGCAGGTTCGGGGTGTCGTCGATGTAGATCTCCGCCTCCGCCAGCCGGCTCAGCCCCGCGGAGAGGTGGTGCCAGTCCTCGTCGGTCAGGTACCCTGTCCGGAGCTTGTGGCCGTCCACCGCGGACTCCATCGCCAGGAGCCGGAGGGCGATCTGCTCCTTGGACATCTCCAGGCTGAAGAAGCCCACGGTCTTCTTCGCCCGGACCGCGGCGTTCCGGACCAGGTTGAGGGCGAAGGCGGTCTTCCCCATGGAGGGCCGGGCGGCGATGATGATCAGGTCCGAGGGCTGCCACCCGGAGGTCTTCTCGTCCAGGTCCGGGTACCCCGACGGTACCCCGGTGGTGCCGCCCTTGTGCTGGTAGAGGAACTCCAGGTGGTCGTAGGCGGCATAGAGGGCCTCCCGGATGTGCTCGTAGCTCCGGGTGGTCCGGCGCTGGGTCACCGCGAAGATCTTGCTCTCCGCGGTGTTCAGCATCTCGTCCAGATCCTCGGCGTCGTAGGCCTCCTCGATGATCTCCCGGGCCGCGTGCTGCAGCCGCCGGAGCACCGCCTTCTGCTCGACGATCTCCGCGTACGCCTCGGCGTTGGCGGTGGTGGGCACCAGCCGGGCCAGGTCCGAGAGGTAGGTGATGCCGCCGGCGGCCTCCAGCCGCCCAAGCTTGCGCAGCTCCTCCGAGACGGTGATGAGGTCCACCGGCTCGCCCCGGCTCCACAGATCCAGCATCGCCTGGTAGATGATCTGGTGCCGGTCGGAGTAGAAGTCCTCGGGCTTGAGGAAACTCGCCACCCGGGTGAGGACCTCCCGGTCGTCGATCAGGATCGCCCCGAGGACCGACCGCTCCGCCTCCAGGTTCTGAGGCGGCACCCGCTCGGAGAAGACAGACATGGTCAGCCCCCCTCTCAGCCGGCCTGCCGCTGCTGCCAGCCCGGGGCCAGGTGGGCGAGGGCCTCGGCCACGGTGGCGACGGGGACCACCTCGATCCCCCCTACCCGGGCCACCATCTCCCGGGCATTCTCCGCCGGGATCAGGACCTTCCGCATCCCCGCC
>QGUP01000337.1 GCA_003242505.1 Bacillota bacterium | reverse complement strand
GTCAACTGGGCGATCTGGCTGGCGGCGGCCTGGACGGTGATGCGGCTGATCCGGAGGGGTTAGACATGTGGCTGCAAGAGATTGCAGACATGGCCTTCGGGCCGCTGGTGGACATGCTCTCCAACGTGGTGGCCTGGCTGAGTAGCGTGTCCCTGGTGGCTGCCCGGGGTATCGACGTGGCCCGTTACATGGGCTATATCGCCTGGCTAGGGCCGGCTTGGCTGGCGGTGGTCCGGGATGCGCTGCTGGCCGTGGTGCTGGTCACCATCGTAGGGGTGGCCCGCACCGCCTGGTCCGTCTACTTGCAGGCTAAGCAGGGCGTCAAGTGGTGGTAGGAGGTGCCGATATGCTCAAGCTCCTGCTGAACCGCATCGGAGCTGAAGCTGACTCCCTGGGGGAGCTGTGGATCCACCGTGACGGGGTGCTGGAGCGGCAGCCCGTGAAGTTCGTGTCGGCGGAACTCGTGGAGACCACCCAGATGGCCTTGCCCAGGGAACAGTGCACCGAGTACGTCACGGCCGACGGAAGGCGGGTGTGGCTGGCAAACCTCAGCCTGCCGGCCCAGGTGGCGGCGGAAGAGATCCGCCGGCTGCGGCACTCTGTCATCCTGTCCAGCCTCTTCCGGGACGATACCCGGGCCGGCAGCGTTCCTCTGGGGTTCTGGGTCTTGGTGTACGCTCTGGTGATTGCTCTGGTGCTGGTGGCGAGGTGATGGGGATGCAGTGGGGAGCCAAAGTGGACGATGCCATCCTGGACGATCTCTTCCCGGCCGGCGGTGACCTGGGGGTAGCCCCCGCCGGCCAGGAGGACAACCTGAGGGCTACGGCGCTGGCCCTGGGCATCGTGGAGCGGCACCTGACCCGTCTCACCCACCGGCAGCTGGCGGCTTTGGCGTGGCTTCGGATGCAAGGGGGAGAGTGGGCCCAGTTGGCCGACTGGTATCTGGAGAAGGTGAACATGACCGGCCCGGTGGATCCCCTGCTGACGGCCCTGGAGCGGGCCACGCTGATTCGGTCCTTCAAGGGTGTTCGTGGCTCTCTGGTGGGCGGCAAGTTGCCCGGGTCGGGAGGTGGTGGGCGGTGATCATCGGCTTCACAGGGAACCTGGGCGGGGGCAAGACCCTCGGGGCCGTACAGTGGACCCTGCAGTACAGCCTTCGTGCCGGCGGCGCCCCGGTGGCGACCAACATTCGGCTGAACCCCGCCTACTGGACCGCCCACCGGGACACCAACCCGGCCTTCCGGATCGTGCCGTTGCGAAAGCCTGATGACCTGATCGATTTTGTTCGGGGCGGCGGCGGGATTGTGCTGCTCGACGAGCTGCACCGGATGGCCGACTCAAGGATGTCGATGGCGACGGCCAACGTCTTGTTGAGCCAGTTCGTGATGTTCCTCCGCAAGGCCGGCCTCACCTTGATCTTCACGAGCCAGTGGGAGCGGCAGATCGACAGCCGGCTCCGGGCGATCATGGACCTGGTGATCCGGTGTCGGAAGTGGAAGACGCCGGAGGGCCCGCGGTTCGAGTACCAGGTCTGGGACTGGCAGGCCGGCCGGCTCCTGGGAACCCGGTACATCGAGCCGGCCACGGCCATGACCCTGTGGGGGGCCTACGACTCCTACGAGTTCGGGCAGGTACTCCGCCTGCCCAGCTCCGTGAAAGCCTTCGACAACTGGATGGCGAGGTTGGAGGCGGCAGCCCTTGAAGCACGAGGCAGGATCCGTGGATCCCGGACGGATTCTGTACCACCGGCCGTGGGTGCCGAAGAGACAGCTGGTGGCGAGCGCCCGGCAGTGGGCGCATGACTTGGCCCTGACCGCTGCCCGCCAGGCGGCGGCCGCCCTGGGCGGGGAGCTGGTCCCCTCCGAGGACCTCAACTGGCGGCAGCGGCAGAAGACGCTGGGCACCGTGCGAATCGGGCGCCGGGTATATCACGTGGTGAGGAGGGGCGTGGATGGGGACCCAGTATAGTGGGAGTGTCGTGCTGACCTACTGGCTGTTGGCAGGGATCGGCCTGGGGCTGGGGGGCTCCATCGGGGTGCTCCCCCTCTTGTGGTGGCTGCGCCGGAGGGCCCGGGCGTGATCCGGCACCTCCTGGCCATTCTGACGCTGCTGGGCCTGTGGGTCACGGGCCTGATTCTGGTGGGCCTGGTGCCGTCGCTCCCCCGCCGGTGGCGGACCGGGCCACTGCTCCGGTTCCGGGTGTTCATCCCAGCCCACAACGAGGAGGCGGTGATTGCCGCAGCGGTCCGTTCCGTTTACGAGTCGGGCTACCCGGCGGACTGGCTGGACGTCGTTGTGCTGGCGGACCGTTGCACCGATGCTACGGTGGCCCGGGCCCGGGCCGCCGGCGCCCGGGTGGTGGAGCGGACTTCCGGCCCGGCCGGCAAGGCGCACGTGCTGCGTTACGGGTTCGCCCGGGTAGGCATCGACGATGTGGACGCCATCGTGGTCTTGGACGCAGACAACCAGGTAGCCCCGGGGTTCTTCGAGGCCCTGGCCGCCCGGCTGGCGGAGGGAGCCAGCGCCGTCCAGGCGCCGGTCCTTCCCCGGGGACGCCGGACCCCCGTCAGCGCCGCCTATTGGGCCCTGTCGGCTCTCCACCATGCCTATCAGCGGGGGCGGCAGCGGCTGGGGCTGCCGGTTCTGCTCGGAGGGACCGGCTGGGCCGTCCGGGCGGACGTCCTGCGCCGGGTGCCCCTGGCAACGGTGTCCCTGGTGGAGGACCTGGAGTACACCTGGCTGCTGGCCCTGGCCGGGCACCGGGTGGTCTACGCTGAGGGCACGGCCACCTACGACGAAAAGCCGGCCCGGCTGGCTGACTCCATTCGGCAGCGGCTGCGGTGGGCCCGGGGGCAGTGGCAGCTGCTGGCCGCCCTGGTCCCCCGGTGGCGGCAGCTCCGGCCGGCATGGGTGGTGGACCTGCTCTCCCATGCCCTGGTCCCGTGGTGGACCGTGGTCCTCTGGGGGCACCTGTTCACCGGCGGTGCCGGCTGGCTCCTGTCTTACCTGTCCGACACGACTCTCTGGGTGGCCGTGGCCACTGTCGCCGGCGGCCTGGGCCTTCGGGGGGTGCTGGACGGCGTGTTCCTCCCGATTCTCACGTTGACGCAGGCCCCGATCCTGGTCTGGTCCCTGTTGACCTGGCGTTCGCAGGAGTGGGTGAGGACCCCTCACTGGGGATAAGCCCCTGTGGCCGGTACCACCGGCCGCAGGGGCTTTCTGGTGTTCTTGGGCACGTAGTTTTGAGCAGAAGACTGCTCCCAGGAACAGGTCCGGCTCAAACCTACTGGAGCCGTGGGAACACCTCTACCTTTGGTGGCTGCTTCCGGCCCGTGGGGTACATCACGTAGCGACCGACGATCATCTGCACCAGCTCCGTCCTGCCGGCGTAGTCCAGGTG
>QGUP01000015.1 GCA_003242505.1 Bacillota bacterium | reverse complement strand
GCCCTGGCGCCCTCCGCCGGGGCCGTCGCGGCCTCCGCTGCCGGCGCGCTGGTGCCCTCCGCCGGGACAGCGGCCGCCTCCGCCGCTGCAATCTCCGGCGGCACCTTCGGCAGGTCATTGGGGTCGGCATCCCAGAAGTGGCCGGTGAGGAGCCGCTTCTCGATGTGAGCTTCAGGCCCCTTGCCCGAGCGCAGGTCCTCGATCAGGGCGTCGATCTTCTCCTCGGTGAGCCGGATCACGTACTCGCCGTTCACCTGCAGCACCGGGCCGGCATCGCAGGCTGCCAGGCACTCGTGGGTGATCTCAAGGGAGATGAGGCCGTCCGGGGTGGTCTGGCCGCTCTCGATGCCCAGCTTCTGCTTCAGGTACTCCCGGATCCGCTCCCCGCCCATCAGGGCGCAGGAGCAGTTGTTGCAGAAGAGGATGTGGTACTTGCCCACCGGGTGCCGGTGGTACATCGAGTAGAAGGAGCAGACGGATTCGATGTAGGCCTGGGTGAGGCCGAGGAGATCGGCGACCGCGGCGATGTCCTCGTCGGCCACGTACCCCCGGACCTCCTGAGCGAGGTGCAGAAGGGGCATCAGGGCCGATCGGCGGTCCGGGTACTGGCCGATGATCCGTTCGATCTCCTCCCGGCGCTCGGTCACCCAGGCGGGCTGGTCAAAGAGCGGCATCTCAGCGGTCCACCTCCCCGAAGACCGGGTCCGCTGCGGCAATGACGACCACCATGTCGGCGATCTGGCAGTTCTTCAGCATCGCGGGCAGGGCGTGGACGGCGTAGAAGGACGGCGGCCGCACCCGGACCCGCCAGGGCTTGTTGGTCCCCATGGAGACCACGTAGACCGCAAACTCGCCCCGGGCGGACTCCACCGCCTGGTAGACCTCCCCGGGCGGCACGTCAAAGCCGTAGGAGACCAGCTTGAAGTGATGGATGAGGGCTTCCATCGACTGCTTGACCTCGGCCTTGGGCGGGAGGCTGATCTTCCGGTCCTCGCACCGGAACGGCCCCTCGGGCATCCCCTCGAAGGCCTGCTGGACGATCTTGAAGCTCTCCTCGATCTCCCGCATCCGGACGACCATCCGGTCATAGCAGTCGCCGTTCTTGCCGATGGGCACCTCAAAGTCAAACTTGTCGTAGTCGCAGTACGGGAAGGCCTTGCGGACGTCGTAGGGGACCCCCGAGGCCCGCAGGTTGGGGCCGGTGAGGCCGTGGGCGATGGCCTCCTCCGGGCTCAGCTTGCCGATGCCCTTGGTCCGGTCGATGAAGATCGGGTTCTCGAGGATCAGGTTCTTCAGCTCTTCCAGCCGCTCCGGGAACTTCTTGATGAAGTTTCGCATGATTTCGTTGAAGTTCGCCGGCAGGTCCTGCTGGAGGCCGCCGATCCGGAAGTAGGACTGGTGGAGCCGGGAGCCGGCCACCTCCTCGAAGATGTCGAGGATCATCTCCCGGATGTCGAAGGCGAGGAAGATGGGGGTCATAGCGCCGACGTCCATGCCGCCGGTGCCGAAGTAGACCAGGTGGCTGGAGATGCGCTGGAGTTCGGCGAGCAGCACCCGGGTCCAGACCGCCTTGGGCGGCACCTCAATCCCCAGGAGCTTCTCCACCGCCAGGGAGTAGCCGAGGTTGTTCGAGAGGGGCGAGAGGTAGTCCATCCGGTCCAGGACCGTGATGGCCTGCTGCCAGGTCAGGTGTTCCGCCGTCTTCTCGATGCCGGTGTGGAGAAACCCGTGCTCCGGCGTCGCCTTGACGATGGTCTCTCCCTCGAGTTCCAGCACCAGCCGGAGCACCCCGTGGGTGGCCGGGTGGTGCGGGCCGACGGAGAGGGTCATCCGGTCCTGGGCCTGCCCGGCGACCTCCTGCTGCAGTTCATCCTTCAGGCCCATCCGAATCACACTTCCTTCTGTCCCGATTGCCCTGTCTCAGTTACCCTAGTCCCGAGTGGCCGAAGCCGATTGGCCGATGCCGATAGGACCATCCCGAAGGGACCATCCCGGTTGCCTGCGCCCAAAGGCCCGGGGTCGCGAATGGTCCGGGTCCGTCACTCCTTGATGGGCTGGTACGGGTTCCGCTCCGCCAGGGGGATGTCGGTGATAAGGTCCCGGTGTCCCCGGAGGGGGAAGTCCTTCCGCAGGGGATGCCCCTCAAAGTCGTCGGGGTTGAGAATCCGGGTCAGGTTCGGGTGGCCCCGGAAACGGATGCCGAACTGGTCCCAGACCTCCCGCTCCGCGGGGTTGGCGTTGGGCCAGAGGTCCGAGAGGCTGTCCACCTCCGGCCGCTCCCCGCCCACGGGTACCCGGACCCGGAGCTTCCAGAGCTGAGGCCAGGCGAAGAAGTGGTAGACCACCTCGAAGCGGCCATCGCCCTGCCGGTGGGGGTAGTAGTCCACCGCGCTCAGGTCGAGGAGCATGTTAAAGCCCCGGGCCTTCAGCCACTGGGCCAGCGGCCGGATCTGCCCGGGCTCGGCCTGCAGCTGCGGGATCTCGAAGGGGGTCGGCAGTTCCCGAACACCCTCGGGGAAGGCCTTCAGAATTTCGGGAATAACCTCCCGCCGCAGCTCTTCCAGGGCGGCCCAGCCGGGTCCCTTGCTCATGCGCGCACACCACCCTTGCGGTAGCCCTTGCCGACGGCCTCCTTGAGCTTCAGCAGGGCATCCAGGACCGCGTCCGGGGTGGGCGGGCAGCCGGGGACGTAGATGTCCACCGGAATCACCTGGTCCACGCCCTGGACGATCGCGTAGTTGTCGAAGATGCCGCCGCTGGAGGCACAAGCACCCATGGCCATCACCCACTTGGGCTCGGCCATCTGCTCATAGATCTGGCGGATCACGGGCACCATCTTATTGGAAAGCCGCCCGGAGACGATCATCAGGTCCGCCTGCCGAGGGGAGGCCCGGAAGGCCTCGGAGCCGAACCGGGCGGCGTCGTACCGGGGCGTCACCAGGGCCATCATCTCGATGGCACAGCAGGCGAGGCCGAAGGTAAGGGGCCACATGCTGTGCTCCTGCGCCCAGCGGGTGAACTTCTCCACCGTGGTGAGCATGTAAGGCTCGTCGCTCAGGCCCGGCAGTGGCAGGTTCAGCGCCACTGGAATCCCCCCTTCTTCCATACGTAGGCGTACCCGACGGCCAGGACCAGAAGGAAGACCAGGGCCTCAACCAGGCCGAAGACCCCCAGCTCCCTCAGGTTGACCGCCCAGGGGTAGAAGGAGGCCGCCTCCACGTCGAAGATGACGAAGAGCATGGCCACGAGGTAGAACTTGACCGGGAACCGCCCGAGCATCGGTGCCGTCGGATGACCGGATTCATAAGTCAGGTACTTGGACGGCTCGGGCTTTTTCGGCGTGATCAGGGAGATCGCGATCGAGATCCCCACCGGCACCGCCAGAGCCAGGGCCGCGTAGATGACCAGTGGCAAGTAGGGGTGCACGCCTCAGGGCCTCCTCTCCACCTCACCCCGGTTCCGTGCGGCGCGGCGGTGGGACCTCCTGCCCCACTCCCTGGTGAACCGCACGCCGGAGCCTCTTCCCGCGGATTTGTTACCAAAGGAACGAAGTCGCCCACAACAACTGGTGACCCGGCACGTGAAGGAAGTAACAACTTGGTTACCACCTAAGCGCTAGCGCTCATAGACAGTATACCAAGTTGAAAAGCACATTGCCACCCAGCGTTTCAATTGGATAAACAACGGAGACAACCCGACAGACAAGTCTGCATCTAATGCCTTATGCCCACCCTAGACCCAGCCCTGCCGGCCGAGCCACCGGAGCCAGGGCAGCGCCGGCCGGACGAGCCACGTCGCCCATCCCGCCCCCACCACCTCTTCTGCCGCAACCAGGGGCACCTGGTGCAGCACCCAGTCCCCCCAGGCCACCTCTGCGGTCCCGAGGGGCGTGCCGGGCCGGACGGGGGCCGGGGCCGCCGGGGGCAGCCGGAGGGTCAGCACCGGCTCGCCAGCCAGGGACCGGGGGACCACCACCGCCAGCGGTGCCGCGGGCGCCACCCGAATCCGGGGCTCCCGGCCGCCCCGGACCGGAACCTCCCACAGCCCGTCCCCGGGGCTGGCCACCGGCACCAGCCGGAAATGCTCGAATCCCCAGTTCAGCAGTTCGGCGGAGTCCTCCCACCGCGCGTCGGCATCGAGCACCACGGCAATCAGCTTCTGCTCCAGGCCCGTCTCCGGGTCGGGCCGGGTTGCAGAGGCGACCAGGCACTCGCCGGCCGCCGAGGTGGTGCCGGTCTTCACCCCGTCTGCCCCCGGCAGATGCCAGAGGAGCCGGTTGGTGTTGCTGAGCACCCGGGTCCTGGCCCCCTCGCCCACCAGGGCCTCCCGCTGCCGCACGAGGTCGGCAAAGACCGGGTGGGCCAGGGCATGCCGGGCGATCAGGGCCAGGTCGTAGGCGGTGCTGTAGTGGCCGGGCTGGTGGAGGCCGTGGGGGTTGAGAAACCGGCTCTGCCGGGCACCCAGTTCCCGGGCCCGTTCATTCATCAGGGCCGCGAAGGCCTCCACGGAGCCGGCGATGTGCTCCGCGATGGCCACCGCCGCGTCGTTGCCGGACCGGAGCAGGAGCCCCCGGAGCAAGTCGTGGAGGGTGTAGACCTCCCCGGCCCGGAGGGACATGCTCGACCCCGGCGTGGCCGCCGCCCGCCGGGAGATGGTCACCCGGTCGCTGAGCCGGCCCCGCTCCAGGGCGATGAGGGCAGTCAGGATCTTGGTGGTGCTGGCCGGCGGCCGGGGAGCGAGGGCCTCCCGGGCGTGGAGTACCTGCCCGGTCTGCCAGTCCATCAGAATAGCGGCCCGGGCGCTCAGCCGGGGCGGGGGCGGTACCTGGGCCAGGAGCCCGTCCGGAAGCCGGCCCGGCACCGCCCTGTCCCCCCGGGTCCCCGACCCAGGGGCGGCATTCCGGGTACCCTGCCCAGGGGCTGCCTGGAGCACGGCGGGTGTCACCGGTTCCGGCCCCCTGGAGCCCACCCCGGGCCCGGGCAGCCGCCACAGCAGCGCTGTCGCTGTCACTGTCGCTGCCACCAGCGCCAGAGCCGGCCCGAGGAGCCAGCCGCCCAGCCGGGGCCACCCCCGGGATTCCCGGCATCGGGATCTCCGCTTCACAAACCTCTTCCCCCTCCCAGGATGAGTACCGGACCGGGTCCCGAACTATGCCCGGGTCCCGGGAAGGGAAGGGCCGATCCAGAGACCAGGTTAGATGAGCCCGGGTTAGATAGAATGAAAGGAGCCGCCCGGACGGGCGGCTGTCGCTTTGGGGTCAGACCGCAGTGAGAAGGCCCCGGGCCGCTCCCGGGCTACCGGGCCTCAATGACGATCCGCCGGTAAGGTTCCGGGAAGTGTCCGAACTCCACGCCGTTGACGGTGACCGTGATGGCGGCCAGGTCCCCGAGGTGGAGCCGCATCCGCTCCGTGGCCACGTACGTCTTCACCGTGCCCCCCGGCCAGGTCGCCTCCGCCACCCGCTGGCCGTCGGCCTCCACCCGGTACCAGGCCCGATACCCTTCCTTCACCGCCAGGGTCACCTCGATGGGACCGGGCGACACGGTGATGGGCACCCACCAGGACCCCGCCTCCCGGTACGGCTCCCCCCGGACCACCTGGACGGCCGGCTCCGGGGGCTCCTCCGTCGCCGGAGGCTCCTCCTCGGGCGGGGTCTCCACCAGCGACGCCGAGGACTCGTGGAGGCCCGGCCCTTCCCCCGCCGGAGGGGCGGCGCTCTCCTCGCCCCGGCCGGAGACCAGGACGTACCAGCCGACGATCAAGCCCAGACCGGCGACCAGGACCGCCAGGGCCCACCGGACCCACCCACCGGCCGTCGGCCCGGCCGGAGCCCCCGCCCGCCGGCGTGAGACCCCGGGGAAGCCCGCGGTCGGGGTGGGCGTGCCGGTCCCGGCCCAGGGCCCCTCAGCCCCAGGGGACGGCCGGCCGGCTCGGCCAGCCCCAGCAGAAACTCGGCCTGCTTCCAGAGTCCCGGCTCCCTGGCGGGCTCCGCCGGCCTCTCCCTCCCGGGCCTGGGCCTTGAGGGCCTTGTACTCCTGGACCAGGGCGTCACCGTCCAGCCCCAGGAAATTGCCATAGGACCGGAGAAATCCCTTGGTGTAGACTTCACCGGGGAGGTCCGATTCCCGCCCCTCTTCCAGGGCCAGGAGGTACTTCTTGCGGATCTTCGTGGCGTCCTCGGCCATGGCCAGGGTCAACCCCTGGGCTTCCCGCGCTTGCCGCAACTTCTTTCCGATTGTTTCCAATTCACCGGCCATGGGCGCGCCCTCCCTCGGCCTTTGGAGCACGAATCGGGGGTCCGGTTGGTGTGGGTGTCCGCCGCAATCCCTCTTTCAACAGCCCGGCGGAAACTCCTTCCGGGTGCCGGGGAATTGTTCGGGGGTGAGGACCGGGGTCCCATCCCGGCCGGGGCCGAGGGTCCGAGGCGCCATGGGCGTCCGGTCCCCGGAAAAGTACGGTCTCCGGAAGTGCCCGATCCCCGAAAAAAGGTCCCGGGTAGGAACTCCCGGGAAAGCGGGAAGGCCGCCGGGCCGGTGCCGGCGGCCACACGCTCCGCAGGGGTCGAGCCTCCCCCGGGGGTCGAGCCGCCACAGGGCGTCGAGCCTCCCCCGGGGGGTCGGGGCTCCTCAGGGGATCGAACCTCCACAGAGCTCGGGGCTCCTCAGGGGGCCAGGCGGTTGAGCAGCCGGGGGAAGGGGATGGCCTCCCGGACGTGGTCGAGGCCGCAGATCCAGGCCACCGTCCGCTCCACCCCGATGCCGAAGCCCGAGTGGGGGACGCTCCCGAACCGGCGCAGGTCCAGGTACCACCGGTAGGTCTCCTCGGGCAGGTTGTGCTCCCGGAGCCGCTGCCGGAGGAGTTCCGGGTCGTGGATCCGCTGGCTGCCGCCGATGATCTCGCCGTACCCCTCCGGCGCCAGCAGGTCGGCGGCGAGGACCACTTCCGGCCGCTCGGGGTCGGGCTGCATGTAGAAGGCCTTGACCTTGGCCGGGAACTTCTCCACGAAGACCGGCTTGTCGAAGTGGAGCGCCAGGGCGGTCTCGTGGGGAGCGCCGAAGTCCTCGCCCCAGGGGATCGGCTGCCAGTCGGCGTCGGGAGTCCGGGCGTGGATCTCCTTCAAGAGCTCCAGGGCCTCGTCGTAGGTGATCCGGGGGAAGGGCGGCTCCACCTTCTTCAGGGGCTCGATGTTCCGGCCGATGGTTTCCAGCTCCCGCATCCGCCGGGAGAGGACCCGCTGGACGATGTAGGTGACCATCTCCTCCTGAAGCCGGAGGTTGTCCTCGTGGGTGGCGAAGGCCCACTCGGGCTCGCACATCCAGAACTCGATCAGGTGCCGCCGGGTCTTGGACTTCTCCGCCCGGAAGGTGGGGCCAAAGGTGTAGACCCGGCCCAGGGCCATCGCGGTGGCCTCGACGTACAACTGCCCGGACTGGCTGAGGTAGGCCGGTTCGCCGCTGACGTACTGGGTCTCAAAGAGGGTGGTGGTGCCCTCCGCGGCGGTCCCCATCAGGATGGGGGATTCGGTCAGCACAAAGCCCCGCTCCTGGAGGAAGTCGTGCATCGCCCGGGTAATCTCGTTCCGGATCCGGAGGATCGCCACCTGCCGGGGGGTCCGGATCCAGAGGTGCCGGTGGTCCATGAGAAATTCGATGCCGTGCTCCTTCAGGGTGATGGGGTAGTCCAGGTCGGCGACCTGGACCACTTCCAGGTCCTTTACCCCGAGTTCGTACCCGCCGGGGGCCCGGGCATCCTCCCGGACCGTACCCCGGACGATGACCGAGGACTCCTGGGTGAGCCGCTTGGCCTGCTCGAAGACCTCCTCGGAGACGTCGTTCTTGAAGACGACGCACTGGCAGAGGCCGGTGCCGTCCCGGAGGATGATGAACTGGATCTTGCCGGAACTGCGGTAGTTGTAGACCCAGCCCCGCAGTTCAACGTCCTCGCCGACGTGCTGGTAGAGCTCGCTGACTGTGACCCACTTCATCGGAGCGCCTCCTGCGTCCCAGCATCTCCTTCGATGATAGCACGGCTGGAGGCCAACAGGGAAATCCCGGCACCGGGGCAGCCCGGGTGCCGGGACGGGGTGCCGCCGGGCAGGGGAGCCGGGGCACCGGTACCCCTACCGGACGGTAACGGGCCCGAGGCCCGTCCGAACCCGTATCAGGGCCTGTGCGGCGCTGCTTTGGCCACCGGGGAGGTGCCCCCGCAGCCGGCCGCCTACCTCGTCCTCCACCACCAGCCCGGGAACCTCGCACCGAATGCCCCCCAGGCCCGAGGAGATGTCCAGCTGGAGGCCCTGGGGCGCAAGGGCTCCGATGTCGAGGGTGACGGACCCGCGGCCCGTGGCCACGTTCACCTCTTCCACCGGACCGGCCGTCAGGGTGACCTCCGCGTGGCCGTTGCCCGTCTGCAGTTCCCCCCGTTTGACGCCGGCCGCCACCACCAGCCGGCCGTTTCCGGTGCGGAGCGCCGCCTCCTCCCAGAACCCTCCGGTCAGCACCACCCGGCCGTTGGCGGTGTGGAGACGGACCTCCGGCCCTCCCAGCCCCTCCACTTCGATCCGGCCGTTGCCGGTCCGGGCCCGGATGCAGTAGCGCCGCCCGGCCGGGAGCCAGAGATCCAGGCTGCAGAGAACCAACTCCTGCTCGCCCACGGCCTTCAGTTCCACCCGCCCGGGCTCGACCACCAGGGGCGCGAGCCTGGACAACTCCTCCGGGGAGGGTTCCGGCCGCTCTTTCCGGACCCGGCGGGTGACCACCGCCCGGTACCCGGGCCGGTCCCAGCCCCGGAGGGTGAGTCGGCCGTTCCAGACCTCCAGGTCCACCTCCACCGTCTCGGCCACCAGTTCGCCCGCCTGCTCCTCGGTCCGTTCCGGGCCCGGAATCTCCAGAGGAGCCAGGCGCTCCACGATGTCGCTGACGAATTGCCAGACGCCCTGGACGAGGTAGTCGATCCCCCATCCTTCGCCAATCCAGGACCCGCTGGCTTCCCGGGCCGAAGCCACCTGGGAGCCGCCGGCGGCCGCCTCCCTCCGGGCCCTGCGCCCGGACTCCGCCTCCTCGCCCTCTTCCAGGGCTTCCAGGAGTTCGGCCGCCTCCTCCGGGCTGATCTTGCCTTCCGCGAGCATCTTCAGGATCCGCAGCCGCTCCTCGTCCACCCCGCGACACCTCCACCGATGGGGATCTGCACCCGGGCCCCGGCGACCGTCGCCGGGTCGGCGCTACCGCTCCTCCCGGGCTACCGGTCCGGCAGTTGCCGCCACCCCGGGTACTGCTCCCGCCGTTGCCGCCACCCAGGCTACCGCTCCCGCCGTTGCCGCCACCCAGGCTACCGCTCCCTCAAGAGCCGGATCGCCGCTTCCGGGGTTAGCTCGCCCCGCTCCAGGGCGTCCAGGATCTCCCGGCGGCGCCGGGCCCGGTCCTCCGCTGGGTCAGCCCGGCTCTCCTCCCGGTGGCCCAGGGCTTCCAGGATCGCGTCCAGCCGGTTCCGCACCGTGGGGTAGGAAATCCCCAGTTCCCGCTCCACCTCCCGGATGTTCCCCCGGGCCCGGAGGAAGATCTCCACGAATTCCTGCTGCTCCGGGCTCAACCGGGCCAGCCGGGGAAGGGCAAACGCACCGTCCACTCCGGTGCCGCAGCCCTCGCACCGGAGCCGGACCACGGTCAGTTCGCCGTCGCAGACCGGGCAGCGTCCCGGCAGCCGATGCCTGGGCACAGATGTCACCTCCCGACGGGGTGCTCCTTTCAGCCCCGTCAACGGGTTCGACGTTTTCAGCCCTCTTGCCTGAAATGTTAAGTCTTGCTTTGAGAACTGTCAACGGTGATGTGGATGTTTTTCACACCTGGACTGCTTCTCTTTCACATACCACCTCAACATCATCAATTCAGCGAAAGGGACGGTGATGTGGGATGGCCGTGATCGTCATCACCGGCGCCTCCAGCGGCATCGGCGCGGCGACGGCCCGGGTGCTGGCGGCCGAGGGCCACACCCTGGTGCTGGCGGCCCGGCGGCAGGACCGGCTGGAGGCCCTGGCGGCCGAGCTGGGACCCAGAGACCGGGTGCTGCCCGTGGTCACCGACGTCACCCGGCGGGATGACGTGGAGGCCCTGGCCAGCCGGGCGGGAGAGGCCTTCGGCCGGGTCGACGTCTGGATCAACAACGCCGGGGTCGGGCTCCCCTACCCCTGGTGGGAGCAGCCCCCGGAGGCGATTCTCCGGGTCATCGAGACCAACCTGACCGGGGCCATCTTCGGGGCCCGGGCGGCAATCCCCTGGATGATCCGCCAGGGCGGGGGGCACATCATCAACGTGGGCTCCGTGGCCGGCCAGGTGCCCTTCTTCTCCGTCTACTCCGCCACCAAGGCTGGCCTCCGAGGCTTCACCGAGGGGCTCCGGCGGGAACTGCGCCCCTACGGCATCCACGTCTCCCTGGTGAGCCCCGGCTTCATCCGCACCGAGATGACCCGGGGCATCTCCATGCCCGGCATGGCGCCGCCGGAGGTGGTGGCCCGGGCCATCGCCCGGCTGGTGGCCCGGCCCCGGCGGGAGGTGGTGGTCCCCGGCTGGTACCGGCTCTTCATCTACCTGAACGGGTTGGCCCCGGGACTGGTGGACCGGGCGGTCCACCGGATGGGAGTCTACCGGGTTCGGGCCCGGCGGGATGCTTCCGCCGCCCAGGGGGAGACCCGGTAGGGAGCCGCCGCTGGCGGCGGCACCCGGGAGGGACGAGCAGGGCCTGAGGGGAACGCGTAGGGCCTGAGAGAGACGAGCCGGGCTCGGTGGGATGAGTTGGACCCGGGTGGGACGAGTAGGGCCCGGGCAGGTCGCACGCTGGCCTGCCCGGGCCCCCTTGTCTTCTTTCCGTTCCCAGGACCTCAGACCCCGGAGCCGCGGCGGACCTCCTGGGGAGAGGCACCTCAGACCGGCATCACCCCGTGCTTCCGCTCCGGCCGGCCCGCCCGCTTGGTGGCATAGGCCTCGAACCGGGCGACCAGTTCCTCCCGGAGCCGCCGGAAGGGGACGATGTCGTCCACGATCAGCTCCGAGGCCAGCCGGTAGATGTCGATGTCCCGGCGGTACTCCGCCCGCTTTTGCTCCACAAAGGCCCGGCGCTCCTCCTCCGTGGGCAACTCCGCGATCTTGTTGGCGTAGACGGCGTTCACCGCCGCCTCGGGCCCCATCACCGCGATGGCCGCAGTGGGCAGGGCCAGGGTGGCGTCCGCGTCGTAGGCCGGGCCACACATGGCGTAGAGCCCCGCACCATAAGCCTTGCGGACAATGACACTGATCTTCGGCACCGTCGCCTCGGCCACCGCGAAGATCATCTTGGCCCCGTGGCGGA
Organism: Bacillota bacterium; assembly: GCA_003242505.1. Lineage (GTDB taxonomy): Bacteria > Bacillota > Sulfobacillia > Symbiobacteriales > ZC4RG38 > ZC4RG38. The sequence goes on along the minus strand of QGUP01000015.1, from coordinate 3,173 downwards.
TGATCCCCGCCCGCTCCACCGCGCTGCCGATCATGAACCCCGGCACGTCGGCGAGGAACAGGAGCGGGATGTTGAACGCGTCGCAGAGCCAGACAAACCGGGCCGCCTTGTCCGCGCTGTCGACGAAGAGGACGCCGCCCTTGACCCGGGGCTGGTTGGCCACCACCCCGATCACCCGGCCGCCCAGCCGGGCAAAGCCCGTGATGATCTCGGGGGCGAAGAGCCGCTTGATCTCGAAGAAGGAGCCTTCATCCACCAGCCGGTGGATGAACTCGTACATGTCGAAGGGGGTGTTCTGGTTCGCCGGGACGATGGCCTCGAGGTCCCGGCCCGGGGCCGGCTCCGCCGGGTCGTACCGGGGCGGGGCCTCGCCGTTGTGCTGGGGCATGTACCGGAGGTACTCCCGGGCGAGGCGGATCGCCTCCTCCTCCGAGGCGGCCAGGATGTCCCCGCAGCCCGAGACGGTGCAGTGCATCCGGGCGCCGCCCATCTCCTCCAGGGTCACCTTCTCGCCGATGACCATCTCCGCCATCCGGGGGGAGCCCAGATACATGGAGGCGTTGCCCTCGACCATGATCACCACGTCGCAGAAGGCGGGGATGTAGGCGCCGCCTGCGGCGGAGGGGCCGAAGAGGAGGCAGATCTGGGGCACCACCCCGGAGAGGAACACCTGGTTCCGGAAGATGCGCCCGGCGTGCCGGCGGCCGGGGAACATTTCGATCTGGTCGGTAATCCGAGCGCCGGCGGAGTCCACCAGGTAGATCATCGGTACCCGCAGCCGCTCCGCGGTCTCCTGGATCCGGAGGATCTTCTCCACCGTCCGGGCCCCCCAGGAGCCGGCCTTGACCGTCGAGTCGTTGGCCATGAAGGCGACGGTGCGACCGTGGATCTTGCCGAGGCCCGTCACCACCCCGTCCGCGGGGAGATCGCCAGCCAGATAGTTGGCAAAGATCCCGTCCTCGATCCACTCGCCCCCGTCCAGGAGAAGCCGCAGCCGCTCCCGGACGAAGAGCTTGCCCTTCTCCGCGTTCGCCCGGTGGTACTTCTCCGCCCCACCCCGCTCGATCTGCCGCCGGCGCTCCAGAAGTTCCTCGTCAAAGCCCATAGGGCCGCTCCACCTCCAGCCTGAGTTGACCCCTCCGGCGGTGCCACCCCACGACCGCCGCCCGCTCTAGCGCTCCCCTGGGCATGAGCCAGAGCCGCCCCTACCACCGGAGCCCCCGGAGCACCTCCTCCAGGGCCGCCAGGGCCCGCTCCTCTGCCTGCTGGGCCCGGTAGAGCGCGTTCGCCACCGCCTTGCGCTGCCCGGGGTCGGCCAGGGCCGCCTCCGCGCGGGCCACGGACTCCACACCCGCCCCGACCGCCTCCGCACCAGAACCCCCGGCGGCTTCGGCGCCAGTGGTGGTCCCCGAGGGCCCCGGCACCGCCGGGCCCGCGAAGGGCAGGATCGCCCGGACCGTAGCCAGGTGCTCCGCGGCCTCGGCGTAAGCCTCCGCAGCCCGGCCCGCCGCCGCCCAGCCCCGGCTTTCGGCCAGGTACCGGCAGAACCGGGCGGCCCCCTGCCGGACGTGCCAGAGGTACTCGGCGCAGTAGGCCATCCCCTGGGCGGTCCCCGGGGCATGCCGGGGCATCCCGAGGGCTGTCCGCCAGGCCTGGTAGGCCCGGAGGCCAAAGTAGTACCAGCCGTCCCGGCTGGGGGGCGCCCAGCCGTGGTCCACTGCGAACCGGACCGCCGCCTCTTCCGCCGGCGCCGGGTCAAAATCCGGCTCCGCGGCCACGGCGGTGATGACCTCCAGCTTTGACCAGGGGTGATCCGCCGGCGGCAGGTCCGCCAGGGAGACCGTCACCGGCTCCGGCGGTCCCGCAGGCCGCAGGGCCAGGAGCCGGTCCCCCTCCAGCCCCACCACCAGGCCGTACTCCGCCAGGCCCCCGAGGTCGTAGGCGATGGCCGGCCAGCCCCGGTCCAGGCTCTGCCGGATCTGCTCCCGGGCCTGGTCCCGGAGGGCGGCCATCTGGGGCTCCCCCGGAGCGGACCCGGTGTACCGGAACCAGACCCGGAGCCGCTCCCAGAGGGGAAGAAGCTGATGGAAGTTGTACGCGGTGGGCCCCTCACTGCTAACCACCAGGTCGACGCAGGTGTAGAAGGCCAGGCCGCTCAGCCCCAGCAGGTAGTCCGCGGGATCGATCCCCACTGCCGGCGGCACCGGCGGCCCGCCCCGGACCGCGGCCAGCATCCCCTCCAGAGCCCCCAGGAGGCTGGGCCAGCGCCGGGGGAGGGTAACGCCCGTGAGAACTCGTTCCATGCTGCCTCGCTGCCTCCCGGCGGCGGCGCGGGGGCCGGGGGAGCCACCCCGAGCCGGGGGCTTGCCGCCGGGTCCGGGCACCCGTTGGCGCCGCCCCGCGGGCCTGCCGCCGCCGGGCCCCCGCTACTCGCCGCGGTATTCCGGTTTCCGCTTCTCCGCAAAAGCCCGGAGCCCCTCCAGCCGGTCCCGGGTCGGGATGACCTCCTGGTAGTACTGCCACTCCAGGGCAAGCCCCTCCCCCAGGGCGTCCGCTGCGTTGAGGGCCTTCTTGGCCGCCCGGACCGCCACCGGTCCCATCTCGGCGATCCGGGCCGCCATCGCCCGGGCCGCGGGGAGCAGTTCGGCCCGGCGTACCACCCGGTTCACCAGGCCGATCCGCTCCGCCTCCGCCGCGCCGATCCGGGCGGCGGTGAAGATCAACTCCCGGGCCCGGCCCGGCCCTACCAGCCGGGCGAGGCGCTGGGTGCCCCCGGCCCCGGGGATGATGGCCCAGGAAAGCTCCGTCAGCCCCAGTTCCGCGTCGTCCGCGGCCAGGCGGATGTCGCAGGCCAGGGCCAGTTCGAGCCCGCCGCCGTAGCAGCCCCCGTGGATGGCGGCGATCACCGGGACCGGCAGCCGGTAAAAGCCATTTACCGCCTCCCGGAGCCGGTGGACCGTGGCGTAGACCTCCGCCTCGGTCATCCCCGCCCGCTCCTTCAGGTCCGCCCCGGCGCAGAAGGCCCGGGCCTCCCCGCCGTGGAGGATCACCGCCCGCACCTGCCGGTCCACCGCAAGCTCGGCCACCGCCCGGTGCAGCCCCTCCAACACCGCCCCGGAGAGGGCGTTGTGCCGGTCGGGGTTGTTCAGCACCACCTCGGCCACGGGCCCCTC
>QGUP01000014.1 GCA_003242505.1 Bacillota bacterium | reverse complement strand
GCCCAGGAGATCCCCCTCCCGGCCCGCACCCGCCGCCCCCCGGCGGTCCCCGACTCCGGCCGCCCGGGCCAGCAGCGCCACCAGGCCGGCGCCGATGCCGATGAACGGGCTCATCAGAAACCAGAGGGGCTGGGTGCTCAGCCCCACCGCGGCCACCGCCACGGGCCCCAGGGGCCCGACCAGCGCGGTGTCCACCATCTGGGTGAGGCTCGCGAGGAACTGCTCCGCTGCCGCCGGCACCGCCAGCCAGAGGATCTCCCGGCGCAGAGCCCGCCGGTCGTCCGGCGGCTGGCCGGAGCCGGTTCCCGCCTTCTGCATTCCTTTCTGAACTGCCAACTGTGCCGCCAACGTGCCTCCTGTGCAGAAAGGCGCGGCCCCATCGGGCCGGGACCCGAGTGGTCATCCTCTCCCCATCTTACCCGGCGCCCGGGCCAGCCACAAGCCCGGGCCTCCGCCGCGGGCCGGATGGGCCCGCCCCCCGGCACGGGGCCGGAGCCCATCCGCCCGACAGGAAGCCGACCCCATTTTGGGGAAACTCCCTGGTGAGGTGATTCGGTGGAAAACCGCCAGGCTCTCGGGTTGACTCCTGCAGAGCTCAAGGCCCCGCCGGGGGCGCCGGTCTCCGGCGCGGCCCTTCTGACGGAACGGGAAACCCGGGAACTGCTCAAGCTCAAGCCGGAGCAACTGGCCAAGGCCCTGGAGCTCGGCCTCCTCGAGGGCATTCCCGCCGGCCGGCAGCGGCTGATCACCCTGGCCTCCGTCGTCGAGTGCCTCCGGGACCCCGCACGGCTCGACCCCATCCGGGACGAGGAACTCATCACCCCCGGGGAAGCCGGCAAACTCCTGGGACTGGGCCCCCGGGAGCTTGCGGTCCTGGTTGAAGCCGACCTGCTGATCCCCACCCTGGGTGACGGCGGCCCCCGGTTCCGCCGGGGGGACGTCCGGGCCCTCCTGGCCGACCCGCCGCTGGAACTGGAGGCCCTCAGGGGCCGCCGGCAGCCGGGGAGCCGCCGGCGCGGGAAGGCTGGCGACGCCTCCGCCCCGGCGCACCGCCGCCAGGAAACCGCCAGCTGGGCGGCCGCGGCGGACGGGCGCCGGGCCGCTGGCGACGCTGCGCCTATGACAGACCCCTCCCGGGAGGCCGGGGCAGTCCTTGCCACCGCCGGCGCACCCCTGGACACCGCCAGCGCCGGTCCGACGGCTGATAAGACGGACCTCGTCTACGTGCCGGCGGGCAAGGGCCGACCGGTGCGCCTCGACCGGTTCCAGCTCGAGGCCGAGCGGCTGCTGGCCCAGGGGATGAACGTGCTGGTCAGCGCCCCCACCGGCTCGGGGAAGAGCCTCATCGCTGAGCGGCTGGTGGAGCGGGCCCGGGCCGAGGGAGTCGGCCTCATCTACACCGGGCCGATCAAGGCCCTGATCAACCAGAAATTCCGGGACCTCTGCCGGATCCACGGCCACGAGCAGGTGGGGATCATCACCGGCGACGTGGTGATCCGGGAGAACGCCCCGGTGCTGGTCATGACCACGGAGATCTTCCGGAACATGGCCGTGGGCCATCCCGAGTCCCTCCAGGGGTACGGCTACCTGGTCCTGGACGAGGTCCACTACCTCGATTCGGACCGGGGCGCCGCCTGGGAGGAGAGCATCATCTTCGCGCCGCCCCACCTGCAGATCCTGGCCCTGAGCGCCACCGTGGCCAACGCCGGTGAGATCGCCGCCTGGATCGAGTCGGTCACCGGCCGCCCCACCCGGGTGGTCCTGGAGTCCCGGCGGCCGGTGCCCCTCTCCATCCACTATGCCGGCCCCTCCGGCCGGATCACCGACCTGGACCGGGCCCTGGCCGAACTGGAGGAGCCGGTCCGGGGCCGCCGCTGGGGCGGCCGGGATCGGGACCGGGGCCGGGCCGACCACGTCGCGGTGGTGCGCCGGGTGGCCCGGCGGGGGTGGCTCCCGTGCCTCTACTTCGTCTTCAGCCGGATGGGCTGCGAGGAGAAGGCCCGGGAGCTCTCCCTGGCCATGGACTTCCTCCGGGACGACGAGCGGGACCAGGTCCTCGCCCTCCTGGAGGAGCGGGAAACCGAGGTGCTCCGGGGCTCGGGCAGCTACCGGCTGCTGCGGGAGTGCCTGGTCCGGGGGGTGGGGTTCCACCACGCCGGCATGCTGCCCCAGGCCAAGGAGATCGTCGAGGAGCTGTACGAGGCCGGGCTGGTAAAGGTCCTCTACTGCACCGAAACCTTCGCGGTGGGCGTCAACTTCCCCGTCAAGGCGGCGATCTTCGACGGGGTGCGGAAGTTCGACGGCCAGGGCTTTCGGCCCCTCACCGCCCTGGAGTTCCACCAGATGGCCGGCCGGGCCGGCCGCCGGGGGATCGACCGGGAGGGGCACGCGGTGCTGCTCCTGAGCACCCACGACCAGGAGGGCGTCCGGGACTTCGCCCGGCTGAGGCCCGAGCCGGTGATGTCCCGGCTCGAACTGCGGCCGAACACCGTCCTCAACCTGATCGCCACCCGCTCTCCGGAAGAGATCGAGGCGGTGCTCACCCGCTCCCTCAAGGTGTTCCAGGCCAACCAGGCCGGCAAGATCCACGAGGAGCGGGCTGCGGCCGCCCGCCGGCGGCTGGAGGAGCTGAAGCCGCTCCTGTGCGAGCGGCCCGGGACCATGGCCTGCCCGGCGGTTCGGGCTCCCTGGGAAGAGGAGGCCCGCCACCTGGAGGAGAAGCTTCGGGAACTGGAGGAGATGGACAGCCCCCGGGCCCGGCGGCTCCGCCGGCAGACCGAAGAGCGGCTGACCCAGGTCCGGAGCCGGCTCGCCGAGGCCGAGCCCATCCCCCACACCCCGGAGCAGCTGGCCCGGTGCCAGGAGCACCTCGGGGAGTACCGGCAACTGGAGGCGGAGCTGAAGCGGCACGAGAAGCGGGCCCGCCGGGGGCAGCGGGTGGCCGAGGAACTGCTCCGGCAGTTCTACTCCTGGAAGAAGCGGCTGGAGGAATTGCAGTTCATCGCGGGGGATCAGCTCCTGCCCCGGGGGGTTTTCGCCCGGGAGATCCACGTCGAGGAGATCGCGGTGACGGAACTCTACTTCAGCGGCTTCTTCCACCGGGCCCGGGAGGAGGAGATCTGCGCGCTCCTGGCCTGCCTCGCCTTCGACGGCAAGGAGCAGGGGGACACCATGCCCCGGAAGCCTTCGGGGCCGGTGCGGCAGGCCCTGGGGATCGTCGCCCGGTACGCGGAGAACTTCCACCGGGGGTTCTATGCCCCGGCCTACGACTGGGCCCGGGAGCGGGACTTCGTGGCGATCCTCCACGACTACTCCTTCTCCGAAGGGGATCTGATCAACGCCTTCCGGCGGACCATCGACCTCCTCCGGCAAGTCCGGCGGGCCGTGGGCCCGGACCCGATCAAGGAGAAGATCGACCAGTGCATGCGGCGGATGGACCGGCCGCCGGTGACAGTGGAGTTGGAGTAGAAGGAGCCGGCCATCCCGCCGCCCATGGCGGCAACACCCCGATCCCCCAGGGAGCGTGGCACGGAATGAACCAGTACCCGCCCGAACTGGAAAAGGCAGAAGAGCTGCTCGAGGCTGGCCGGCGGCTCCTGGACGAGGGGCGCCTCGCGGAGGCCGAAAGGCGGTTCCGGAAGGCCTACCGCTGCTATCCCCACCCCGCCGCCCTGAACAACTGGGCCCTGTGCCGGCATCTCGCCGGCGACCACCGGGGAGCCCTGGCGGTGCTGGAGCCTCTGCTCCAGGGCACCGACCCGGTCCCCTACAGCCGGGCCCTGGCCGCCAGGGCCTACCACGCCCTGGGGGACACCCAGGGAGCCGCAGCCGCCCTCCAGGCCGCCATCCGGGACCTGGACCGGGGGCTCCGGGACCCGGCCGCGGCCGGCCCCGCCCGGGCGTCGTGGACCGAGTACTCCCTTTTCATCAAGCAAACCGCCGGGATCCTGGGTCAGCACCGGCTGGTGCTGGAACTGCACAACCGCTGGCCGGGCCGGGAGGAGCCCGCCGCGGCCTTCTACGCCGGGGCCGCGGCGTTCAACCTGGGGCGATACGAGCAGGCAGCCCGGTACTGGCGCCGGGCCACCCACCCGGCCTGGAGTGCGGCCCTGGAGGCCCTGGCCCAGGTGGCGGAACTGGTAGCCCTGGGGGAGGTGCCACCCTTCCCTCTGGAATACCAGGAACATCCCTCGGTCTGGCGAAAGGAGCCCCTGGACGAGAAGACCCTGGCAACCCTCCCCGCCAGCGGCCTGGTCCGGATGCGGCTCCTGGCCCTCCTCTTCGACCCCAGGGTCCCCGACCGGCAGGTACTGGCCCGTGGGCTGGTCCTCTACACCGGCGAGTGGGGGGTGAACCTGGGCCGGCGGCTTCTCTCCAGCAACCGGGTGGACCTCCCGGTCAAACTGGGCGCCGCCCAGGCCCTGGTGGAGCGGGGCGTCTTCCGGGAGGAGGAGCCCATCCCGGCGGTGGTGGACGGCCGGCCCACCACCCTCTCCGTCTTCCACGTGGAGATGAAGGGCTTTGACCCCGAACTGGACCGGGTGCTGAAGGAGGCCATCCGGCTCCGGGACGCCGGCGACGAGGAGGCGGCGTACCGGCTGCTCCTGGAGTTGGAAGCGTCCGGCCACTTCTACCCGCCCGCCATGATGACCCTGGCCAACCTGATGCGCCGCCGGGGAGAACTGGACGAGGCGCAGCTCCGGCTGGAGGCGGTGGAGCGGTTCGCCCCGGACAATCCGGCGGTGCTGCTCAACCTGGCCGGCCTGTGGTTCCAACGGGGCGACCTGGAGCGGGCAGCGGACTACCTCAGCCGGATTCCCCGCACCGGCCTCCGCCCTGACCTGGCCGCGAAGGTGGCAGAACTGGAGGCCCACCTGTCCGCGGAACTGGCCGTCAGCGAGGTCGAGGTGGGCGATTTCTGGCGGGAAGAGGAGGACGAAAAGCCCATCCGGCCCGACATCGCCCTCTTGACGGCCCTCAATCGGGTGCCGGTGCAGTGGCTCAACGCGGCTGCCGCCGCCTTCGGCCTGCCCCCGGTGCGGCTGCGAAAGGAGCGGGCCCGGCGGCTGGCGGAGGCCATGGGGAACCCGGAGCGGCTGCGGCAGGTGCTGGCCCAGGTCTCCCCAGAGGCCCGGGAGGCCCTGCGGTATGTCCTCGACCGGGGAGGCTGGTGCAGGCTCTCCGCCCTCACCCGGCGCTTCGGTAGCCAGGATGGGGACGGGTTCTGGTGGGACAAGCACCCCCCCACTTCCCCCATCGGCCAGCTCCGGGCCCGGTGCCTCCTGATGGTGGGCCGGGCGCTCCTCAACGGCCGCCGGCACCGGATTGCCGTGGTGCCCAGGGAACTGCGGGCGCCGCTGGCGGCAGCGCTAGCAACGGTCGGCGATCCTATGGATTAAACCTATACAAGCGATTGATGATTTCGAGAAGGTCGATGGCCCCGGAGGGGGAATCCTACCGGTGAGAAAGTCGCAAGGGGGTACCGCAGATGCACCAGACCGGCGAGTACTGCGCCTGGTGCGGGCAGGCCCTCCCCCCCTCCGGGCCGGCCTCGGAAAAGACCTCCCTGTGCCCCGAGTGCGAGACCCAGTACCTGGCGGACGCGGTGCCGGGGCTGCCCACCGGCCCCCGGGAGCCCTATGTCGATTGACCCCGGCAGCGGGGGCGAACCGGCCAGAGGGCGTCAACAACCCAGAACAACCCAGAACGGGCAAGGGCGGCCACGACGGGCCGCCCTTGCGATTTCCTTTCCGCGCCTTGCCTCCGCGGCTTGCCGGAGCCACGCCGACGGGAGGCCACCCCTACCGGTAAGCGTCCAGGAACCGCTCGAACTCTTCCCGGGAGAGGCGCCAGTCCTGGCTGACGATGGGCTCCGGCCGGAACCCCGGCAGCTTCTCCTCAAAGGGAATCGACTCCGGCTCCCGGTAGACAATCCCCGTCACCAACTCGTCGGTCTCCATCAGCTTCCGCATCGCCGCCACCCGGTCCGTCGGGTCGTAGTTCGGGTCCTCGTCCAGGTCCACCAGCGCCTCCCGGTAGAAGTCGTAGGTGTTCACCCGGTTGAAGGTGACGCACGGGCTGATGGTGTTCACCAGGGCAAAGCCCTTGTGGGTGATGGCCTCCTTGAAGATGCGCACCAGTTGCTTCTGGTTGGAGCTGAACCCCTGGGCCACGAAAGTGGCGCCCGCCGCGATGGCCAGCTGCAGGGGCCGCACCGGCCGCTCGAGGTTGCCCTGCGGGGTGGTCTTGGTCTTGAACCCCGGGTCGGAGGTCGGCGAGGTCTGGCCCTTGGTCAGGCCGTAGATGTGGTTGTCCATGACGATGTAGGTGATGTCCGGGTTCCGGCGGATGGCATGGAGGAAGTGGCCCATGCCGATGGCGTAGCCGTCGCCGTCGCCGCCGGTGGCGATCACCGTCAGGTTCCGGTTGGCAAGCTTCACCCCCAGGGCCACCGGCATCGTCCGCCCGTGGGTGGTGTGGAAGTTATAGGAGTAAATGTAGTTCCCGATGCGGCCGGAGCAGCCGATACCGGCGACGATGACCACATTCTCGGGCTCGATCCCGAGTTCCACCAGGGCCTTCTGGAGGGCGGCCAGGACGCCGAAGTCGCCGCAGCCCGGGCACCACCAGGCCTTCTCTGCAGTCTTGAACTCCGCCAAGGTCGCCATCAGGCCGGCACCCCCTTGTAGGACTCCAGAACTGCAGCCGCAACCTCGTCAGGACGGAAGAGCGTGCCGTCGTACTTCAGGATGGACTCCACCGGGTGCTCAACGCCCTCGGCCCGCATGATGAAGGCCAGCTGGCCCGTCGCGTTGTTCTCGACGACAAAGGTCTTCTCCGCGGCCCCGATCGCGGCCCGGAGCTCTTCCACCGGCAGCGGCCGGATGACCCGCACCTGGAGGGTGGCCACCCGGTGCCCCTGCTCCCGCAGCAGCTCCGCCGCCTCGGCGACGACGCCGAAGGTGGAACCATAGCTGATCAGGAGGATCTCCGGCCGCGCGGGCCCCTCGTAGAGGATGCCGGGCACGGGCTGGCCGCCGATCTCCAGCTTCTTGATCTTGTTCAGCCGCTTCTGCATCATCCGGGTCCGGTTGGCCGGATCTTCCTTCACCTTGCCGTCGGTGGCGTGCTCCACGCCGGTGGCCAGGTACTGGCCGTACTTCATCCCGGGGAGGGACCGGGGACTCACGCCGCTCTCGGTGAAGGCATACCGCTGGAAGACATCCCGGCCCATGGCCTCCAGTTCCTTCGGGTCCACCACCGGGCCCCGGTCGATGACGACCCGGTCGAAGTCGAGGCTGTCCACGGTCTGCTGCCACAGGCCCAGGCCGAGGTCCGAGGCGATAATCACCGGGCAGTGGTAGTTGTCCGCCAGGTTGAAGGCCAGCACCGTGTCGTAGAAGGCCTGCTCCGCGGTGCCAGGGGCCAGGACGATCCGGGGACCTTCCCCGTGGCCGCCGTAGGCCAGGGCCAGGAGGTCGGACTGCTCGTGCTTGGTGGGCATGCCGGTGGAGGGGCCGCCCCGCTGCACGTCGACGATGACCACCGGGATCTCGGCCATGGAGGCCAGGCCGATGTTCTCCTGCATGAGGGAGATGCCAGGGCCGGCGGTCGCGGTCATGGCCCGGGCACCGGCAAAGCCGGCGCCGATGCAGACGGCCACCGCGGCCAGTTCATCCTCCACCTGCACCGCGGCGCCGCCGAACCGGGGCAGGATTCGGGCACAGTTCTCCAGAATCTCCGAAGCCGGTGTGATGGGGTACGCGACCACCAGCCGGCAGCCGGCCGCCACCGCGCCCAGGGCGATGGCGTCGTTGCCGGTCATGATCAGCCGGCGCTGGCCGTCGCCGGGGTCGAGCTGGAAGGCCTTGTCCGCAGCCTGCTCCAGGGTATAGCTGTACCCTCGCTCCAGGGCCGTCCAGTTGCCCTGGACCACCTGCTCGCCCTTGGCCGCGAACTTCTCCGCCAGGTAATCCTTGAAGGCCTGCAGCGGCAGACCGAGGAGAGCCGCCGAGGCGCCGATGGCCGCGATGTTCCGGTACACCGGGTTCAAAAGGTCCCGGGCGATCTCGGTCATGGGCACGGTGACCATCTGCACGCCCTCGGGGGCCCTGGGCTGGAAGTGGCTGTCCGCAATGAGGAGACCACCCGGCACCAGTTCCCCGGCCAGCCGATCGATGGAGTCCTGGTCCATGGCAACCAGAACGTGGACCCCTGCAGCGGTGGCCAGGACGCGCCGGGTGCTCACCCGTACGGTAAAGTTGGTGTGGCCGCCCTTGATCCGGGACGAGAAGGTCTTGTAAGCGTAGATGTAGTACCCGAGTCGGTTGCAGACCGTTGCAAAGACGTCGCTGGTCGAATCGAGGCCGGTACCTTGCTCGCCCCCGATCTTCCAGACGAGCTCACGCAACGCCATGCGCCTCCTTTATTTCAAAACGCGTAGAAACCAATCCGTCGTACAATGACCCCGCCGTAGCGGCGCCGGCTGTAGCCAAGGACAAACGATTCTCTCCACTTGATAACGTACGACGGATTGGCGCCATATGCAAATGCATCAATGACATTCATCGCATGCCCGGTCGGCATGGGGAAGGGGATCGCCGATGTTACTCCAGCATCTGCTGACCTTCTGCCGGGTCGTGGAGGCTGGCAGCTTCACCCGGGCCGGGGAACTTCTGAACCTCAGCCAGCCCGCGGTCACCCGCCAGGTTGCCGCCCTGGAGGCAGAGGTGGGGCAGCCGCTTCTGGACCGGCAGGCCCGGCACCTCCACCTCACCCCGGCGGGGGAGGTGGTCTACCGGGAAGGTCGGCGAGTGGTGGCCATCCTGGAAAAACTCCGGGAAGAGGTGGCCCGGCTCTCGGACCCGGACCAGGGGCAGGTGAGCGTCGCGTGCGTCACCACCACCGGGCTCTTCACCCTGCCCTCGCTGCTGAAAGAGTTCAGCCGCCGCTACCCGGGGGTCCGGTTCCGGGTCTGGTCCGGGCGCATCCCCGGGGTGATCGACCGGGTCCTGGACGGCGAGGCCGACCTGGGCCTGGTCACCATGCCGGTGAGCCACACCCGGCTGGAGTGCATCCCCCTTTACGAAGAGCCGATCATCCCGGTGGCCGCCCCGGAGTTCGCGGCCACCCTTCCCAGGCCCCTGGAGGTCCGGCACCTCTCGGAGCTGGACATGATCCTCTACCAGGCTCCCTCCCGGTTCCGGACCATCGTCGAGGCCCACCTGGAGGCCGCAGGGGTGGTGCCCCGGGTCACCATGGAGTTCGACAACCACGAGGCGGTCACCACCATGGCGAAGCTCGGGTACGGCGTCGCCATGGTGCCCATGGCCGCGGTGGCGGAGGAACTCGCCGAGGGCAGCCTGGTCCAGCTGGAGGTGGTGGGGCTGCCGCCCCTCAAGCGCACCACCTCCCTGATCCTCCGCAAAGAAGATCAGGCCCGGTCCCGGGCCGCGCAAAACTTCATTAATCTAATCCTGGAAAAGTACGGCGGTCAGGCCCTGGGGTGAGGCTCCCCCAGGGCCGCCGCCACCAGGGCCTGGACCAGGGGAGTCGGCGGGTGCGCGGCGATCTCCCGGGCGGGGGCCACCGCGACCAGCCGGCCGCTTTCCAGGACCGCCACCCGGTCCGCGAGGTGGAGCACTTCCCGGAAGTCGTGGCTGACGAGGACCGCGGTGATGCCCTCCTCCCGGAGGAGCCGGGAGAGCAGATCCAGGAGGGAAGTGCGGCTGAGGAGGTCCAGGTTCGCCGTCGGCTCGTCCAGGAAGAGCACCTCCGGCTCAAGCACCAGGGCCCGGGCCAGGCTCACCCGCTGGGCCTCCCCGCCCGAGAGGGTGCGGGCATGCTGCCGGGCGAGGTGAGCGATTCCGAGCCGCCCCAGCCACTCCTCCACCCGCCGGCGGACCGCGGGGCCCCGCATCCCCCGGAGCCGCAGCCCCAGGGCGACGTTGTCGAAGACCGACATGTCCAGGAGCAGCGGGTCCTGGAAGACCACCGCCACCCGCCGCCGGAGCCGCAGCAGGTCGGTCTTCGGGGTGATCGGCTCGCCGGCGAAGAGGACCTCACCGGCGGTGGGGGGCTCGAGCAAGGCCAGGGTCCGGACCAGGGTGCTCTTCCCCGCCCCGTTGGCCCCCACGAGCCCGAGCACCTCCCCCCGCCGGAGGCTCAGCTCCGGCACCACCAGGATGGTCCGGCCCCCCCGCTCCACCTTGAGGTTCCGCACCTGGATCATCACCTGGTCCGCCGTCTCCGGGCTCACCGTCGCCACCCGTCGCCACCTCCCGACAAGGTCACGACCCGGATTCCGGTGCCAGGCCTTCAGGGGACGTAGGGCCGGCGCCCCTGCTGCAGCAAGGTCAGCACCCAGGTCACCCCGAAGGCCAGGGCCATCAGGATGAAGCTGAGGGCCAGGGCCACGTCGAAGTTCCCCTTGGAGACCTCCAGCACCGTGGCGGTGGTCAGCACCCGGGTGTAGCCCTGGATGTTGCCGCCCACCATCATCGACGCCCCCACCTCGGAGACCACCCCGCCGAACCCGGCCATGACCGCCGCCAGCAGGGAGAGCCGGGCCTCCCGGATCAGGAGGAGGATCAGTTGCCACCGGGAGGCCCCCAGGGCCAGCAGCTGGAGGGAGAGCCGGCGGTCGAGCTGCTGGATCCCCGCCAGGGTGAAGCCCATGACGATGGGGGTGGCGATGAGGGCCTGGGCGATGACCATCGCGGTGGGGGAGTACATGAGCCCCAGGTGGCCCAGGGGGCCGGAGCGCCAGAGAAGGAGGCTCACCCAGAGCCCTGCCACCACCGGCGGCATCCCCATGCCCGTATTGATGAGGCTGACGACGAGGTTCCGGCCCGGGAAGCGGGAGAGGGCGAGGACCGCCCCGACGGGTACGCCGATGAGGACGCTCAGCAAGGTGGCGGTCCCCGAAACCCGGAGGGTGAGCCAGGTCACCTGCCAGAGCTCCGGGTCCCCCCGGAGGAGCATCGCCACGGCCTCCCTGAGGCCCGACCAGATCAGGTCCACGGAACCCCTCCCTCCTGCTGGAGCCTGGGGCCGCCGGGCTCAGCCTTCGAAGCCCAGGTCCTTCAGGGTCTTGCCGGCGTCGGGGAAGAAGAGGGGCTGGCCGTACTTGTCCACGCCGAACTCGCCGATCAGCTGCTGCCCCTCGGGCGAGACCATGAACTCCACAAAGGCCCGGGCCCCCTCGGCGTTCACCCGGGGGAAGCGCTCCGGGTTCACCTGCATCACGTGGTAGATGTTGAGGAGCCCCGGCTCCCCCTCGATGAGGATCTCCAGGTTGAGGTTCGGCCGCAGGGAGAGGTACGTGGCCCGGTCCGTCAGGGTGTAACCGCCCTTCTCCGAGGCGATCCGGAGGGTCTGGCCCATCCCGGAACCGGAGGAGTGGTACCAGGGCTTCCCCTGGGGGTCGATGCCCGCCTGCTGCCAGATGGCCTGCTCCTTCTTGTGGGTGCCGGACTCATCGCCACGGGAGATAAAGAGGGCCTCCTGCTCGGCGATGCGCCGGAAGGCCGCGGCCGTCTCCGTCAGTCCCCGGATCCCCGCGGGGTCCTCCGGCGGCCCCACCACGACAAAGTCGTTGTGCATCACCAGCCGGTAGTTCACCACCGCGCCGCTCTCCACCAGCTTCTTCTCGCTCTCCGGGGCGTGGGTGAGGAGCACGTCAGCCTCCCCCCGCTCCCCCAGGGCCAGGGCCTGCCCGGTCCCCACCGCGACGGGCTTCACCCGGTAGCCGGTCTTCTGCTCGAAGACGGGGATCAGCACGTCCAGCAGGCCGCTGTCCTGGGTGCTGGTGGTGGTGGCCAGGATCACCCACTCGTTCTGCCCGCCGCTGCCGCCCGCCTCGCCGCCGGAGCCCCCGTCGCCGCCGGAGCCGGCGCCGCCCGCCGCAGAAGCGTTCCCGCCGCTAGCCGGAGCGTTGTTGCCCCCTGCGGCCGTCTCGCCCTCGCTCCTGCCGCAGCCTACCAGGCCCACCAGCGCCCCGGCGAGCACCAGGGCCAAACCCAGCCGCAACCAGCGCCGAATCCGCTTCATGGCTCCCTCCGTCCTCCCTGTCGACGGACCTTCTCCTCCCGGGCCCGGCCGGCCCCTGCCCCCTGCCGGGGGCCGCCCCCCGGCAGCCGTCGCCCCGGTAGCCGGCCCGGGCCCGGCCGCTATGATCCATTATACCGTACCCATCCACTTTATGGTCTATCGTTATGTATCAATGTGCATAACGATGCCACTGAAAAATTCCCGGTGCCGGATGCTGTCCCGACCCGCTCTCCCCCGGCCCGCTCTCCCCGGCGCCACCGGCGCCAGGCTCAGCCCCCGGGTTGCCCGGGAGCGGCACCGGCGCCGGCATCGGCCCCCGGGCGGTCCTGGACCGGCCCCGGAGCATCCCCTCCGCCCCCGGCCACGGGGTAGAAGAGGGGCACCCCGCCGGGGCGGAACCCGGCGATGATCCCCTGCCCCTCAGGGCCAGTGGCCCAGCGACAGAAGAGGAGGGCCTTTTCCTCCTGCGCCCCGGGCACCCGGTCGGCCCGCAGGGGGATCAGGGAGAAGAGGTTCCGGAGAAGCGGATCCCCCTCCAGGAGCAGGGCCAGGGAGATCTCCGCCCGCAGGGAGAGGTAGGTGGCCCGGTCCACCAGCACGTAGGCCTGGCGCCGGGCGGCATGCCGCACCGTCGCGGCGCTCCCCAGGGCGCCCCCGACGTAGACCTCGTACCAGGGCGCTCCCGGGGTGACCCCGGCCGCCGCCCAGAGGGCCTGTTCCTTCAGGTGGGTCCCGGACCGGTCCCCCCGGCTGACGAAGGGAGCCCCGGCGGCGGCGATGGCCCGGAAGGCGGGGAGGATGCCCCCGGCGCCCCGCACCCCCGCCGGGTCGGCCGCCGGCCCCAGGAGGACAAAGTCGTTGTACATGAGGGGATACCGGGCGATGCCGTAACCCGCGCGGACAAAGGCCTCCTCCGCCTCGGGGGCGTGGGTGAGCAGCACATCCGCCCGTCCCCGGCGGCCCAGTTCCAGGGCCTGTCCGGAGCCCACCGCGATGGGGCGGACGGGGATGCCGGTGCGGTGAAGAAAGGCCTCCGCCAGCGCCCCCACCAGCCCCACCTCCACCGGGCCGATGGTGGTGGCCAACAGCAGGGGAGCAGGCTCCTGCTCCACCCCTGCTTCCCGGGCCCGGTCCCCGGCCGGTTCCCTTGCCGGCTCCCCTGCCGGTTCCCCGGGCACCTCCCCGGCGCCCTGGGCGTCCCCGCCGGGGGCCGGCTCCCCCACCGCACCCTTCAGGTGGGCCACCAGATGGGGAAAGTACCGGCCCACGGCCCCGGCGGCCTCCGCCTGGAGCCGCCGGTACCCCGCCAGCAGTTCCTCCCCCAGGGGGGTCAGCCGGGCGCCGCCGCCGGCCGGCCCTCCGGCCTGCCGCTCCACCAGGGCCACCCCCAGTTCCGCCTCGGCCCGGCGGAGGAGCGCCCAGGCGGACCGGTAGGCCATCCCCAGCCGCCGGCAGGCGCCGCTGAGGGACCCCTCCTGGGCCACCGCTTCCAGGAGCCGGCAGAGGGCATCGCCGTCCACCTCGCCTCCGACCTGCAGGCCGATGCGCACCTTCCGCCGGTCCATCGCCTCACCCCCCTCGCACCCGGCGGGATCCGGAGCGGTGGCCCCGGCCCCGGCCGGCGACCCCCCGGCCACCGCCCCGGACCCCCCGGGTCACCGTCCCGGACCCCGCCGGGGCAGCCGGCCGCAACCTTACTCGGCCACCCGCAGCACGATTTTCCCCCGCATGCCGCCCTGCTCGATCTGCCTGTGGGCGTCGGCCACCTGCTCCAGGTCCATCACCCCGTGGATCAGGGGCCGGATGGTAATCGGTCACC
The DNA here is from genome assembly GCA_003242505.1 of Bacillota bacterium. Lineage (GTDB taxonomy): Bacteria > Bacillota > Sulfobacillia > Symbiobacteriales > ZC4RG38 > ZC4RG38. Next base: position 661 of record QGUP01000014.1, on the reverse strand, counting down.
CGATGGGCCCCGAGGGAGCGGACCACCTCCACCGCCTCCCCCCGGGCGGTGGCAAAGACGTAGGCCCCCGCGGCCCGGGCGATCTGGACCGCGAAGGATCCCACGCCCCCCGCGGCGCCGTGGATCAGCACCCGCTCCCCCACCCGGAGGCCTGCCCGGGTGATTTCTCCCACCCCAGGACCGGTTCTTGGCGTCTGGTTTCCCAGGGACCGGCTACTGCCAAAAGGATTTCGACAAGGGGCGGCGGCTCCCTTCGCCGCCGAGGGGCGACCTCTCCCTCCGCGGACGGGGGTCCATCTCCCGTCGCGGCCCGGGGAACCGGAGAGCCGAGTCCCCCCGGGACCGAGCGCCGCACCGGGCCCCGCCCAGCCGGGACGGCGCGGAAGGGGGCGGGCCTTAACCGGCCCGCCCCGCCTGGACCTGAGGTCCTGCCGTCTCGAACTGCTCCTCCTCGGTGGAGCCCCGGAGGGCCAGGGTGGAAGCCTGGCCGCCGCTGATCACCTGGGCCACCTGGTCGAAGTAGCCAGCGCCGACCTCCCGCTGGTGCCGGGTGGCGGTGTAGCCCAGGGCCTCCAGTTCGAACTCGTGCTGCTGGAGCCGGACGTAGGCGGTCATCCCCTCGGCGGCGTAGCCCTTGGCCAGCTCGAACATCGAGGCGTTC
>QGUP01000336.1 GCA_003242505.1 Bacillota bacterium | reverse complement strand
ACCGGGGGCAGGCCCTTCCGCTGCCCCACGGTGTAGAGCGGCAGCCCCTGGTGGGTGCCGATCACCTCGCCCCGGGTGGTCACGATGGGCCCGGGGACCAGGGCCTCGGGGCACCGCTCCCGGAGAAAGTCCTTGTAGTCGCCGGTGTAGACAAAGCAGATCTCCTGGCTGTCGGGCTTGTCGTGGACCGGCAACCCGAGCTCCGCCGCCTTCTTCCGCACCTCGGACTTCAGCCAGTCCGCCAGGGGGAAGAGGGTCCGGCTCAGGGCCTCCTGGGTCATGTTGTAGAGCACGTAGGTCTGGTCCTTCCAGGTGTCCCGGGCCTTGCCCAGAAGCCATCGGCCGGTCTCGGGGTCCCGGGCCACCCGGGCGTAGTGGCCGGTGGCGATGTAGTCACATCCCAACTGCCGGGCCCGGTGGAGGAACGCGGAGAACTTCACGTACCGGTTGCAGGCAATGCAGGGGTTGGGGGTCCGGCCCCGGGCGTACTCCCGGATGAAGTAGTCGATCACCGTCTCGGAGAACTTGCCCTGGAAGTTGAAGACATAGTAGGGAATGCCGAGGATCTCCGCCACCCGGCGGGCATCCTCCACCGCCCAGATGGAGCAGCAGCCCGAGTGCTGGTTCATCTGGATCTCTTCCGGAATGTCATCGGTCCAGGTGTTCATGGTGACGCCGATGACCTCGTACCCCTGCTCTACCAGCAGGGCGGCGGTAACAGAGCTGTCCACCCCGCCGGACATGGCCACCAGCACCCGACCCTTGCCCATGGGCCTCCTCCTCCGTCACACCCCCCGGACCTGGGCCACCGCCTGGGGCAGCACCTCCAGGAGGTAGTCGATATCCTCCTCGGTGTTGGCCTCGCCAAAGCTGAACCGCATCGCCCCCGCCGCGTACTCCGGCGGCAGCCCCAGGGCCCGGATCACGTGGCTGGGCTCGAGGGAGCCTGCGGTGCAGGCCGACCCCGACGACGCCGCCACCCCCTGAAGGTCCAGGGCGAGGAGCAGCGCCTCGGACTCCACCCCCTGCACCGCGATGTTGGCGATCCCCGGGTGGCAGGGCACCGTGTCCTCCAGGGGGTTGGGGCCGCTCACCCGGACCCCGGGGATCCGCTCCAGCACCCCTTTGAGGAACCGGTCCCGGAGCCGGCGGGCGTGCTCGGCCCGGCGGGGAAGCTCCTCCCGGGCGATCTCCGCCGCCACGCCGAAGCCCACGATTCCGGGCAGGTTCTCGGTCCCCGGCCGCATCTTCCGCTCCTGGCCGCCGCCGAAGAGGATGGGGGCGAAGCGGAAGCCCTGCCGGGCGTAGAGGGCCCCCACCCCCTTGGGGCCGTAGATCTTGTGGGCCGAGATGGTCAGGAGGTCCACCCCCAGGGCCTTCACGTCCAGGGGGAGGATCCCCGCGGCCTGGACCGCGTCGGTGTGGAAGACGATGTTCGGGTCCCGCTCCTTCACCAGCGCGCAGAGCCGGGGGATGTCCTGGACCGTACCTACCTCATTGTTGGTGTGCATGATGGAGACCAGGACCGTGTCCGGCCTGAGGGCGGCCAGGAGGTCTTCCTCCCGGACCCGGCCGAGGCTGTCCACCGGCAGGTAGGTGACCTCCCAGCCCTCCCGCTCCAGCGCGGCGGCACAGTCGAGGACCGCGTGGTGCTCGATGGCGCTCACCACCAGGTGCCGGCCCCGGGCCCGGTTGGCCATCAGGGTGCCCCGGAGGGCCCAGTTGTCCGCCTCGGTGCCGCCGCTGGTGAAGAAGATCTCCTGGGGGCTGGCGCCGATGAGGGCCGCTACCCGGGCCCGGGCCTCCTCCACCAGCCGGCGGGCGGCCCGGCCAAAGCCGTGGACGCTGGACGGATTGCCGATCTCCGCCTGCATCGCCGCGACCATGGCCTCTGCCACCCGGGGGTGGACCGGGGTGGTGGCCGCGTGATCCGCGTAGACCCTGCGCATGGGGACTCCTCCAGTTGCTGCCGCTAGATATAGTACATCAGGCTCTCCTGCTCCCGGCGCACCTCGTCCACCAGATCGCCGAGGGTGAGGGTGTCCAGCACCTGGACCAGCCGGGCGGTCACCCGGCACCAGACGTCCCGGCCGGCTCCCGGCCTCCCGGGCTCCTCCAGGGGCCCCTCCAGGGCCCGGAGGATGTCCCCCACCCGAATCTGCTCCGGGGGCCGGGCCAGGACGTAGCCGCCGTGGGCTCCCCGGACGCTCGCGATCAGCCCGGCTTTTCGCAGCGGCCCCGCCAGCTGCTCCAGGTAATGCTCCGACAGGCCCTGGTTCTCCGCGATCTCCTTGAGCGACACCGGGCCGGCGCCGTAGCGCAGCGCCAGTTCAAAGAGCGCCTTGACGCCGTACCGGCCCTTGGTGGAAAGCCGCATCAGGCCGTAGCCCCCTCAAATCCCCGTATAAACGCTCAGATTTACTTTATCACCCGGCCGGCGGGAGGGTCAACAGGAACGGCGGCGGTGCGCCGGCCCGGCGGCGCTCCGGCCCCCGCCACCCGGCCCTTCCGGGCCGTCAGAAGCCGGTGCCGCCCGCGTCCCGGAGGACCCAGAGGGCTTCGCTGTGGACCGGCTCGCCGCAACTGGCCACGGGATGCCGGGTGGCCAGGGTGTAGGGCCGGCCCAGGGTGTCGGTGACCTTGCCGCCGGCTTCCTGGACCATCAGCACCCCGGCGGCGATGTCCCAGGGGTTGAGGTAGAGTTCATAGAAAAGGTTCAGGCGCCCGCAGGCCACGTAGGCCAGGTGGAGGGCCGCGGACCCCATGGACCGGAGGTTCCGGGTCTGGGCGGCCAGGGCGTGGACCCCGGCCAGGAGCGGCCGGCGAGCCTCGCCGTCCGCGGGGTAGCCGGTAGCCACCAGGGCGTCCCCGAGGCTCGGGGCGGGCCGGACCCGGATGGGCTTCCCGTTCAGCCAGGCCCCTTCCCCCTTCCGGGCGGTGAAGACCTCATCCCGGTAGGGATCGTAGACGACGCCCACCACCGGCTCCCCGTGCCGGACCAGGGCGATGCTGACAGACGAGAAGGGCAGACCGTAGACGAAGTTCATGGTGCCGTCGATGGGGTCGACCACCCACAGCTCCGGGAGAGACTCGGGTGGCCGGTCCCCGGGTACCGCCACCCCCTGACGGCCGGCCACCCCCTCCTCCCCGAGGAAGGGAATGCCGGGGAAGGTATCGGTCAGAATCCGGGCGATGGTCTCCTCCGACGCCCGGTCCACCGCCGTGACCATGTCGTGGGGGTTGGACTTAGTCTCGTAGCCGACCCGGCCGTACTGTTCCCGGATCAGACGGCCGGCCTCCCGGGCCGCCCGGACAGCGGCTTCCTCGTATGCTGCTAGCATGCTGGGCTCCATCTCCTTCCTCCGCGGCTCTCGAGACCTAGCTTACACCGCCGGCCGGGATCCCACCAGACCC
>QGUP01000013.1 GCA_003242505.1 Bacillota bacterium | reverse complement strand
GGGTGCCGGGGGGTTCGCCGGAGGGTTTGGAAGGGGTTGACCAGGTTGTCGGAGGCCCCCATGGGCAGCCGGGGGATCTTCCGGAGGATCCGGTACCCCCGGGGGGTTACGGGGGTCTCCAGGAGGGCCTGGCCGCCGGTGAAGCCCAGGGTCCGGGCGATGGCGGTCAGGTCCATGATCTCGCTGCCGCTCGCGGCCAGGGCCTCCCGGACCGACTCCGGGGTCCGGCCCTCCCCGGGCTGCAGGTAGTCCCGGATGATCAGCTCCCCTTCCTCCACCACCCCGGTGACCAGCTCTTCCAGCTGCATCGCCACCAGCCGGCCCTCGACCCCCAGTTCGATGATGTACCGCTCGATCTCCCGGACGATCCGGGTGACCAGTTCGGTGCGCTGAAGGACCATGGCCACGTCGGTCACCGTCACCAGGTCCTCCAGTTCCAGGGCGCTCAGGTTGACCAGGGCCTGGGAGAGGACCGCCCGGTACTTCTCCAGGGTCTGGAGGGCCTGATTGGCCTTGGTGAGGAGGATGCCGGTGTCCCGGAGGACATACCGCATGGAGCCCCGGTAGAGGGAGATGATGTTCCGCCGCTGGGAGACGGCGATGACCAGCTCCCCGGTCTGCCGGGCGACCCGCTCCGCGGTCCGGTGGCGCATCCCGGTTTCGGTGGAGGGGATGGCCGGGTCCGGGACCAGGGTGGCATTGGCGTAGAGGATGCGGCGGGCGTCGTGGCTCAGGATGATCGCCCCGTCCATCTTGGCCAGTTCGTAGAGGTAGGAGGGCTGGAACTCGGCGTCGATGCGGAAACCGCCCTCCACCAGGGCCAGAACCTGCGGGCTGTCCCCGACCACAATCAGGGCCCCGGTCCGGGCCCGGAGGATGTTCTCCAGTCCCTCCCGCAACGGGGTACCCGGGGCCACCCAGCGCAACACCCGCAGGAGATCGGCTTCCCGTTCGTCTACCAGGTCAGGACACCCCCTTCCGGCACCCGGAGGCAGGAACCGGACCCTAGCCGCCCAGGGACGCCTCCAGGCCTTCGGCTACGGTCTCGACGCCAATCAGTTCCATGGTACTCCGGAAGGCGAGGTTTTTCAAACTTCTGGCGGGCAGCACCGCCCGGCGGAATCCCATCTTCTCCGCTTCCCGGAGCCGCTGCTCCACCCGGCCCACCGCCCGGACCTCCCCGGCCAGGCCCACCTCGCCAAAGACGACGGCCCGGGGGTCCGCCGGCACGTCCCGGAAGCTGGAGGCCAGGGCCACCGCCAGGGCCAGGTCCACCGCGGGCTCCTCGATCCGCACCCCGCCGGCCACCTTGACGTAGGCGTCGTGGCCCCCGAGCTGGAGCCCCACCCGCTTCTCCAGCACCGCCAGGAGCAGGAGCACCCGGTTCAGGTCCAGGCCCGACGCGGTCCGGCGGGGGTTGGCAAAGGGGGTGGGGCTGAGGAGGGCCTGGACCTCCACCAGGAGGGGCCGGGTTCCCTCCAGGCAGGGGACCACCACCGAGCCCGCCACCCCCAGGGGGCGCTCGGAGAGGAAAAGCTCGGAAGCGTTGGGGACCGGCACCAGCCCCTCTTCCCGCATCTCAAAGAGGCCGATCTCGTTGGTGGAGCCGAAGCGGTTCTTCACCGCCCGCAGCACCCGGAAACTGGCATGCCGCTCGCCTTCAAAGTACAGTACGGTATCGACCATGTGCTCCAGAACCCGGGGGCCGGCGATGGCCCCCTCCTTGGTCACGTGGCCGACGAGGAAGATCGCAACGCCCCGGGTCTTCGCCAGGCGCAGCAGCTCCGCAGCCCCCTCCCGGACCTGGGAGACGGAACCCGGGGCGCTGGGCAGGGCCGGCCGGTAGACGGTCTGGATGGAGTCGACCACCAGCACCAGGGGGCTCAGCTCCCGGGCGTGCTCCTCGATCCGGTCCAGGTTGGTCTCCGCCAGGACGTAGAGCCGGCGGGAGAGGGCCCCCAGCCGGTCCGCCCGCAGCCGCACCTGCCGGGCGGACTCCTCCCCGGAGACGTAGAGCACCGGCCCCCGGTCCTCCGCCACCCGGTGGGCGAGCTGCAGGAGCAGGGTGGACTTGCCGATCCCCGGGTCGCCCCCCACCAGCACCAGGGAACCCGGGACGATGCCGCCGCCCAGGACCCGGTCCAGTTCCTCGGACCCCGTGGGGATCCGGACGGCCTCCGCGGTCTCCACCGCGACGATGGGCCGGGGCCGGTCGCCCGTCGAGAGGCCGGCGACATGGCCGCCCCCGGGGGCGGCGGGGGCCTCGGTCACCTCCTCCACCAGGGTGCCCCAGCTGCCGCAGCCGGGGCAGCGGCCCAGCCACTTGGGCGCCTCGTAGCCGCAACTCTGGCAGGCAAAGACCACCTTCTGCCGGGCCACACCCCTCACCACCGTTCCCCCTGCCCACCCGGCGCGACAGCCCCGCCCGGCCGGCGCTGGGCGGGCGGGGCAGCAGCGGACCGGTCCCGGCAAGCAGCCTAGTTGAGCCGGTGACAGACCAGCCGTCGAATCAGCCGCAGTTCCTCCAGGCCTTCCTCTCCCAGAGCCTGCCGCACGTCCGCCGGCAGCCCGTCGATCCCCTCGAAGGCCTGGCCGTCCACCACCAGCCGGAGGTCCGGACCCCGGTCGGTGCGGACCTCGATGGCCTCCACCGCGGGCGGCCCGGCCTGCTGAAACCGGAAGCCCGCGCCGGCCCCGGGCGGGTGGATCCGCCAGCCCCGCCCCTGGAGCCGGGCCAGTTCCGTGGCCACCTCCCGGACCAGTGCCACCAGCAGCGCGCGGCTCAGCTCTTCCATGGGAATCCCACCATTTCCCTCCTGTATCCGGAGGGGTTCGCCATCGACTGCCAGCGGTCCTGCTGGCGACGACGGCGCCGGGGCGGCTCGGGCACCGGGGCGGCTCCGAAGATCCCTCAGAAGATCCCCAGGTCCGCCGCGCCCGAGACCCCGGTCACCTCCAGGCCTGCCTCCCGGAGCCGGCGCAGGAAGGGGTTGATCCCCACCATGTCGCCGGCCATGTGGCCCATCACCACCACGTTGCCCTTGCCCTCCTGCCGCAGCCGGGCCGCGTGGGCGGGGTCCAGGTGGAGATAGCACACGGTATTCACCCCGTGGTCAAAGTAGGCCGTGGCCACGGGATAGCCGCCGTTGGAGCCGTTGCCGTGGGCGATGACCACCCGGCCCGCGGGGTTCTCCGGCCGGCCCACCCGGACCTCCGGCCGGGTCGGTGCCCGCTGGAACTCCGGCAGAGTGAGAAGCGCGTCCACCACGTCCTGGACGGTGGAGTCCGGCCGGAGCCGGGAGAAGACCGCCTCCTCCATGATCCGCCGGCCCACCAGGTCGCAGGGGGCGTGGACGTTGAGAAGAGGCATCTCCAGCAGCCGGGCAAAGCTGGCCACGTGGTCGTAGTTGGCGCTGTGCTGCCGGGCGGCCCAGGGCTCGGCGATCTCCCGGTAGGCCGCCTCCGCCACCTCCCGGGGCACCCCGTAGGCGACCATCTGGTCCACGTGCCAGTGGAGGACCTCGAGAAAGCCGAAGGCGCCCCCCGGCGGGTGGTGGGCGATGACGCAGTCGTAGCCCAGCTGCTTGGCCACCCAGAGCTCGGCCACGCCGATGTCGATGCCGAAGAGCACCCGGCGGATGTTCTCCCCGGGGACGTAGATCCGGCTGTCGCCGGGGATCTCCTTCAGCCCTGCCATGTCCAGGGCGATCTGCATGATCTGCTCGGTGTTCACGACCTTTCCTCCCCCTGCCCCTGGCGCCCGGCCGGAAGACCGGGCGAAAACCCGGGGCGGGCCGGCCGGGATGGCCGGCCCGCCGCCGTTGTGGCTGCGGTTGGCCGCCTGTTATGCCGTGGCCCCGGCGGCCGCCGCGGCGGGCTGGAAGACCAGGTTGCCGTCGGCGTCCACGTCGATCTGCACCGTGTCCCCGGCCTTGAACCGGCCCTTGAGGATCTCCTCGGAGAGCGGATCCTCCACCAGCCGCTGGATGGCACGGCGCAGCGGCCGGGCGCCGTACTGCGGGTCGTAGCCCTCCTTGACCAGCTTGGCCAGGGCGCCGTCGGTGACGGTGAGCTTGATGCCCTGCTCCTGGAGCCGGCTCTCGACCTTCTTCACCTCGAGGCGGACGATGGACTTCAGGTGCTCCTCGTTCAGCGGGTGGAAGATGATCAGCTCATCGACCCGGTTGAGGAACTCGGGCCGGAAGATCCGCTTGACCTCGTCCATCACCCGCTTCTTCATCTCTTCGTACGCCTTCTCCTCGCTCTCGGTCCCGGTGATGAACCCCAGCCGCTTGTCGCCCCGGATCGCGTGGGCGCCGGCGTTGGAGGTCATGATCACCACCGTGTTCCGGAAGTCCACCGTCCGGCCCTTGGAGTCGGTCAGCCGGCCGTCCTCCAGGACCTGGAGCAGGATGTTGAAGACCTCTGGGTGGGCCTTCTCGATCTCATCGAGCAGCACCACGCTGTAGGGCCGGCGCCGGACCGCCTCGGTGAGCTGGCCGCCCTCCTCGTAGCCCACATAGCCGGGCGGGGCGCCCACCAGCCGGGAGGTGGTGTGCCGCTCCATATACTCGGACATGTCGATCCGGATCATGGCGTCCTCGTCGCCGAAGAGCGCCTTGGCCAGAGCCCGGGCCAGGTGGGTCTTGCCGGTCCCGGTGGGGCCGAGGAAGATGAAGGAGCCGATGGGCCGCTTCGGATCCTTCAGGCCCGCCCGGGCCCGGCGGATCGCCCGGGCGACGGCCCGGACCGCCTCGTCCTGGCCCACCACCTCCTGGTGCAGGATCTCCTCCAGCTTCAGGAGCCGCTCGGACTCCTCCACCGCGAGGCGCTGCACCGGGATGCCGGTCCAGGAGGAGACGATCTGGGCGATGTCGTCCTCGGTGACCGTGGACTTGGCGGTCACCTTCTTCTGCTGCCACTCGCTCCGGATCCGCTCCAGCTCCTCCTTCAGCTTCTGCTCCTTGTCCCGGAGCCGGGCGGCCTTCTCAAACTCCTGCCCCTGGACCGCGGCCTCCTTCTCCTTGCGCACCTCCTCCAGCCGCTGCTCCAACTCCTTGATGTCCGGCGGCGGCACGAAGGAGCGCAGCCGCACCCGGGAGGCGGCCTCGTCGATCAGGTCCACCGCCTTGTCGGGCAGGAACCGGTCGGTGACGTACCGGGCCGAGAGCTTCACCGCAGCCTCGATGGCCTCGTCGGTGATCTCCACCCGGTGGTGGGCCTCATACCGGTCCCGGAGGCCCTTCAGGATGGCGATGGAATCCTCGATGCTGGGCTCCTCCACCATGATGGGCTGGAACCGGCGCTCCAGGGCCGCGTCCTTCTCCACGTGCTTCCGGTACTCGTCGATGGTGGTGGCGCCGATGGCCTGGAGTTCGCCCCGGGCCAGGGCGGGCTTGAGGATGTTGGAGGCGTCGATGGCGCCCTCCGCCGCGCCGGCGCCGATGATGGTGTGCATCTCGTCGATGAAGAGGATGACGTTGCCGGCCTGGCGGATCTCCTCCATCACCTTCTTCAGCCGCTCCTCAAACTCGCCCCGGTACTTGGAGCCCGCCACCAGGGAGGCGAGGTCCAGGGCCACCACCCGCTTGTCCTTCAGCAGTTCGGGCACCCGGCCCTCGACGATCCGCTGGGCCAGCCCCTCGACGATCGCGGTCTTACCGACGCCGGGCTCGCCGATCAGCACCGGGTTGTTCTTGGTCCGGCGGCTGAGGATCTGGATGACCCGCTCGATCTCCTTCTCCCGGCCGATGACCGGGTCGAGCTTGCCCTCCCGGGCCATGGCCGTCAGGTCCCGGCCGAACTGGTCCAGGGTGTTGGTGTTGGTCTTCGCCTTGGCCTTGGGCGGCGCGCCGGAGGCGCTGGGGGTGTGGGGCACGCCGCCGAGGAGGTGGATCACCTGGTTCCGGACCCGCTCCAGGTCCGCCCCCAGGTTCTGGAGCACCTGGGCCGCCACCCCCTCGCCCTCCCGGATGAGGCCCAGGAGGATGTGCTCGGTGCCCACGTAGTTGTGGCCCAGGAGCCGGGCCTCCTCAATGGCCAGTTCCACCATCACCTTCTTGGCCCTGGGGGTGAAGCCGATCTCGCCCCGGGGGCTGGCGGTGCCCCGGCCGATCATCCGCTCCACTTCCGCCCGGACCTGCTCCAGGCTGATCCCCAGGGACTGGAGGGCCTTGGCGGCGATCCCCTCCCCCTCCCGGATCAGCCCCAGGAGCAGGTGCTCGGTGCCCACATAGTCGTAACCCAGCCGCCGGGCCTCGTCCTGGGCCAGGACGATGACCCGCTGCGCCCGCTCGGTATAGCGGCTGAACATCGAACGACCCCCTCCCTGACCAGACCCTGTACAGACCGCTCTACGCCAACCGAATCCGCTCTACTCAAAGATGTTCGCTCTACGGCCCGAATGCATCGGGGCAGGAGCGCCCGCAGTGGTTCTCCAACACGGGTTCTCCACACTAGTTGTGTCCAGATTCAGGCAACCAGCCGTTCCCGGATCAGGGCAGCCCGGCGCAGATCCCGCTCGAAGGGGCTCAGCTCCTTGCCGGCCAGCTTCTGCAGGAAGGCCGGCCGGCAGGCGATCATCAGCTCGTTCAGGGTCCGGGCCTCCACGCCCTTCAGGATCCCCATCTCGACCCCCAGCCGGACGTCGGAGAGGAGCCGCATCGCCTCCTCGGAGGAGAGGATCCGGGCGCCGGTGAGGATGCCGTAGGCCCGGCCGACCCGGTCCTCCAGCTGGGCCTTCATCTGCCGGGCCAGGTGCTCCCGGGCCCGGCGCTCGTGGCCGATGACCTGCTGGACCACAGACTGGAGGTGGTCGAGGATCTCCTCTTCCGACCGGCCCAGGGTGATCTGGTTGCTGATCTGGTAGATGTTGCCGATGGGCTCCGTCCCCTCGCCGAAGTACCCCCGGATCGCGAGGCCGAACTGGCCGAGGGTGTTGAAGAGCCGCCCGGCCTGGTTGGTCATCACCAGGGCCGGCAGGTGGACCATCACCGAGGCCCGGAGGCCGGTGCCGACGTTGGTCGGGCAGGCGGTCAGGTACCCCCGGGTCTTGTGGAAGGCGTAGGGAAGCTTGGCCTCCAGGGCGTCGTCCACCTTGGACCCCAGTTCCCAGGCGGAGTACAGGTCCAGCCCCGGCGCCAGGACCTGGATCCGCAGGTGGTCCTCCTCGTTGACCATGATGGAGACCGCCTCATCCTCGGAGATGGCCACCGCCCGGCCCCGGGCGTCCTGGGCCAGTTCCCGGGAGATGAGGTGCTTCTCCACCAGCACCTGCCGGTCCAGATAGGGGGTGTCGTCCAGGCGGTAGAGCTCCACCGGCGGGCAGACCCCCATCAGGTTGACCTCCCGGATCCCCGCCTCCACCTGGCGGATCAGGTCCCGGGCCTGCCGCTCGTTCATCCGGTGGGGGAAGGGGAAGTCCTCCAGATTCCGGGCCAGGCGCACCCGGGACGAGAGGACCACGTCGGAATCAGGGCCGGTGGCCGCTGTCCACCGGGTCTGGGGCTGGCTTACCAATCTATTCCACGGCATTCCCATCACCCCCTGCCTGGATCCGCCGCTCGAGGTCCCGGATCCGATCCCGGAGCTGGGCGGCCCGCTCGTACTCCTCCCGGCTCACCGCCTCCTGAAGCTCCGCCCGGAGCTGGGCCAGTTCCTTCCGGAGCCGGAGCACCCCGCCGCTGCGCCGGGGCGCCTTGCCCACGTGCTTATCCGAGCCCTGGACCCGGCGGAGCAGCGGCCCCAGCTCGGAGGCAAAGGCCTCGTAGCAGTGGCTGCAGCCCAGGAAGCCGCCTTCCTTGAACTGGCGGAAGGTCAGGCCACAGAAGGAACACCGGAGCTCGGCCCGGGGCGCCGCCGGCCCGCCGCCGAACCCGGTGAAGGGATCCGACTCCAGCAGGCTGGAGAGGAGCTGCTGGAGGGAGAAGTTCGGCAGGGTGAAGGCGGGCTCCAGGCCCAGGTGCCCCTGCTCCCGGGCACAGGTCTCGCAGAGGTGGTATTCCTCCCGCTGGTTGTTCACCTGCTTGACGATGTGCACCGTGGCGGGGCGCTGGCTGCAGTGCTGGCAGAGCATCCCCATTCCTCCCTCGCGGCGCCTGGCCCTGGGGCCACTGGGCGCCGGACTCGTGGGTCACAGGCTCAGAAGGGCCAGCAGCATGGCTTTGAAGAGGTTCGCCCGGATCAGATCCCGCAGGGGCAGGTCCACCGCCAGCACATCCCGGCGCATCGCCGCCGCCATCAGGATCGCCTCCCGGGCGGTGATGAACCCCTCCTCTTGCAGGCGCCGGATCATGGCCTCCGCCTCGTCCTGGGTGAGGCGGTCGCCGATCCCGCCCTGAAGCCACTGGAGCAGGTCCTCCCGGCCCAGGTTCAGCCGGATGATGCGGATGTAACCCCCGCCCCCCCGGCGACTCTCCACCAGATACCCGTGCTCCGGGGTAAACCGGGTGGCCAGGACGTAGTTGATCTGAGAGGGGGCGCAGCCGAACCGCTCCGCCAGCTCAGACCGCTGGATCTCCACCACGCCGTCCCGTTCCCGGAGCAGGCTCTTCAGGTACTCCTCAATGTAATCGCTCAGGTTGGGCAAGGGGCCACCACCTCGACCTTGACTTTCTTTGACCTTTCCGCTGCCATTATAATCCCGGCTCGATCGGGCTGCAAAGACAGCGGCGGCGGCTGGTGGCCCGTCTCCGGCGATCTGGGCAAAGTACCATGGGCTGTCTATCCAATGCGACGGACTGTGGCCCCGGGCTGGTTCCCGCTCGCCCGGCGGGGGACCGGCAGCCGGGGGGCACGGCTCGCCCGCCCGGCACCGGCGGCCCCGAGGGGCCGGGCAAGACAGCAAGGCCCCTTATAGGACCTCGTACAGGTAACACTTGAGGTAGTGGCTTTCGGGGTACCCCACCACCATCGGGTGGTCCGGGGGCTGGGCCCGGGCCTCGATGAGCCGCAGCCGGCGCCGGGCGTCCCGGGCCGCGTCGGCGATGACCTCGGCGAAGAGGTCCGGGGTCATGTGGTAGGAGCAGGAGCAGGTGACCAGGATCCCGCCCTCCCGGAGCATCCGGAGGGCCCGGAGGTTGATCTCCTTGTAGCCCCGGATCGCCCCCGCCAGGGCCGCCCGGTTTTTGGCGAAGGCCGGGGGGTCGAGGACGATCAGGTCGTAGCGCTCCCCGGCCCGGTCCTGGGCCCGGAGGAAGTCGAAGGCGTTGGCCTCCTCGGTCCGGATCCGGTCCTGGAGGCCGTTGAGGGCCGCGTTCTCCCGGAGGATGGCCAGGGCCTCGGCGGAGGAGTCCACCGCCACCACCTCCCGGGCCCCGGCGGCCGCGGCGTTGAGGGCAAAGCCGCCGGTGTTGCAGAAGGCGTCCAGCACCCGGGCGTCCCGGGCGTAGGGGCGGATGGCGGCCCGGTTGAGCCGCTGGTCCAGGTAGTGGCCGGTCTTCTGGCCGCTGGCGACGTCCACGATCATCTGCAGGCCGTTCTCGGTGATGGTGAACCGGGTCGGGAACTCCCCCCGGACAAAGCCCTTCTGCTGGGGCAGCCCCTCCAGTTCCCGGACCCGCTCGTCCCCCCGCTCGTAGATCCCCCGGGGCCGAAAGATCTCCTCCAGGGCCGCGACGATGGTCTCCCGCCACCTCTCCATCCCCAGGGCGAGGATCTGGATCACCAGGACGTCCTCGAACTTGTCCACGATGAGCCCCGGCAGGAAGTCCGCCTCGCCGAAGACCACCCGGCAGCTGCCGGTGTCCGGCAGGAGCCGCTGCCGGCTCCGCCAGGCCCGCTCGATCCGCCGGCGGATGAGATCGCCGTCCACCGTTTCCCGGGGGTCGAGGGTCATCACCCGGACCGTCAGCATCGACTGCGGATTGATGTAGCCCCGGGCCACGAAGGCGCCCCGGGCGTCCACCACGTCGACGATGTCCCCGGGGGTGAAATCCCCGGTGATCTTGGCGATCTCCGTCCGGTAGACCCAGGGGTGGCCATCCCGGATGCGCCGGTGGCGGCCGGGAAGGAGGTGCACCGTTGCCATGGACTCTGCTGCCTCCTGTGTCTCACTGAGGTAGAGTGTACCCGATTCGGGTGCCGGATGGAACGACAGAAAGGCCCCGGGGCCCTGTCAGGGCTCCGGGGCCAGAGGTCGCAGGGCGCCCGGGTCGCCGGAGGGAGCCCGGCGGCCGTCGCCCCCGCCGTCACACCCCGATCTCATCCGCCACCCAGCCGAGGCCGAGGGACTCGAGTTTCTCCCGGGTGGGGATGCCGGTGGCCACGTCCCAGCCGGCCATCTGGTAGTAGAGGTCCTTGGCCCGCTCCAGCTCCTCCTCGGTCAGGTGCAGGCCGTCGGACTTGCCGCCCTTCAGGGGCTCGAAGAGCCGCCGGGGCAGGGTGTCGTGCCGGCGGTCGAGCCCCTCCCGGGCGTTGAAGGCCCGCTGGAGGTTCAGCCGCCGCTCGCCGATGGTAAGCAGTTCCTCCAGGGTGATGTCCCACCCGGTGGCGGCCCGGAGCATCTCCACGGTCTCCTCCGGCCCGTAGAGCTGCCAGGCCGGGCCGTAGACGAACTGGCAGAGGGAGAGGGTGTCCATCGCGGCGTAGAAGCACTGGGTCCGGAAGGCAAAGCGGACCTTCTCCGGGGTGAGTTCCCTGGGGCTGAGCCGCTCGGCAAAGCCCAGGGCCTCGAGACGCTGCCGGTAGAGGGTGCCGGGCCTGGTGAGGAGCACCGGGTCGTGCTCCGAGGACTGGTGGTCCGCGCCGAAGGGGTTGACCGCGTAGATGAGGCCCAGGGAGCGCTTCACCTGGGGCATGTGGGCCGGCAGCACCGCGCCCTTGACGGTGACGGCAAAGGCCTTCGCCTCGGGCCCCAGCCGCTCTGCGGCCCGGTCCACCCCCTCGGCCAGCAGGTTCCCCAGGAAGCCCTCCCGGCGGCCGATGCACTCGGTCACCTGGACCATCGCCTCGGCGTTGCCGAAGCGCAGTTCCAGCCCGCCGGTCATCTCCCGGGTGAGAAGCCCCCGCTCGTAGGCCTCCATCGCCCAGGCCACGGTCGCGCCGGTGGCGATGGTGTCCAGGCCGTACATGTTGCAGAGCTGGTTGGCCCGGATGATCGCCCCGAGGTCGTCCACCCCGCAGTAGGAGCCGAAGGTGGCGATGGTTTCGTACTCCGGGCCGCCGTAGGTGGGGTCGACCCCCTCCGGCTTATCCACCACCCGCTTGCACCGGATGGTGCAGGCGTAGCAGGTGTCCCGCTCCTTGAGGAACTCCTCGTAGAGCCGCTCGCCGGAGATGCGCTCGGCGCCGGCGAAGGTGCCGGAGGTCCAGTTGGCCGTGGGCAGGCCGCCCACCGCGTCCTGGGAGAGGACCTCCCCGGCGGTGCCGTACTTGCCGAAGTGGACGATCCCCGGGTTGGCCTCCTCCAGTTCCCGGAACCGCCGGGCCACCGCGGTCAGGGCCGCCGGGTCCGCGGGCCGCACCGGCCGGGTCCCCCGGACCACCACCGCCTTCAGGTTCTTGCTGCCCATGACCGCCCCCATGCCGGTGCGGCCGTTGGCCCGGTTGCTCATGTTCATGATCGCCGCAAACCGGACCAGCCGCTCCCCCGCCGGGCCGACCTGGGCCACCTCCACCCGGGGGTCGCCCAGTTCCTCCTTGATCCGGGCCTCGGCCTCGCCGGTCACCAGCCCCCAGAGGTGGCCCGCGGGCCGCAGTTCCGCCTTGCCGTCTCGGAGGTAGAAGTAGACCGGCTCCGGCGCCCGGCCGAGGAAGACGATGGCATCGGCCCCGGCGGCCCGCATCTCCGCCGGGAAGAAGCCGCCGCACTGGGCGTCGCCGATGCCGCCGCTGAGGGGAGACTTGGCGCAGGCGGTCATCCGGCTCTGGCCGGCGATGGGCATCCCGGTGACCGGGCCCACGGCCATCACCAGGGTGTTCTCCGGCCCCAGGGGGTCCGCCCCCCGGGGGGTGTGGCGCATCACCAGGTAGGTGGCCAGGGCAGAGCCGCCGGGCAGGGCCCGGTAGGTCTCCTCCGGGACGGTCTCCGTCCAGATGGAGCCGTCGCTCAGGTTGACATACCAGATCCGCGCCTCCAACGCCGGACCTCCTCGCTTCGGGGTTGCTGGGCCGCAGCGGCGGCTGCGGCCCAGGTCCCTACTCCCCGGAGACCGCCCGGCCCGCTGCGGCGATGATCGGTTGGGCGATGGGCGCGGGCACCTCCTCGTAGTGGTCGAAGGTCATGGTGAAGGTGCCCCGGCCCTGGGTGATGGAGCGCAGGTCGATGGCGTACCGGAACATCTCCGCCTGGGGCACCAGGGCCCGGACGGCCTGCAGGCGGCCCCGGGGCTCGATCCCCAGGATCCGGCCCCGCTTGCGGTTCAGGTCGCCGATGACGTCGCCGGTGCAGGCCTCGGGGACCAGCACCTCCACCAGCATCACCGGCTCCAGGAGCACGGGCTTGGCGGCCATGAAGCCCTTCTTGAAAGCCTGGGAGGCGGCGATCTTGAAGCTCATCTCCGAGGAGTCCACCTCGTGGTAGGACCCGTCCACCAGGGTCACCCGCACCCCTGTCACCGGGTAACCCGCCAGGACCCCCTCGGCCATGGTCTCCCGGACGCCCTTGTCCACCGCGGGCCGGTACTGCTGGGGCACCCGGCCCTGGATGATCTTGTCGACGAACTCGTATTCGCCCTCGGGGAGGGGCTCCAGTTCCAGGATCACGTGGCCGTACTGGCCGTGGCCGCCGGTCTGCTTCTTGTGCTTGTGCTCCGCCCGGGCGGTGCCCCGGATGGTCTCCTTGTACGCCACCTTGGGGGTGGTGACGGTGGCCTCGACCCCGAACTTCCGCCGGAGCCGCTCCAGCATCACCTCGATATGGACGTCCCCCATGCCGGATATGACGATCTCGCCGGTGGTGGCGTTCCGTTCCACCCGGAAGGTGGGGTCCTCCTCCGCCAGCCGGCCGAGGCCGGCGCTGATCTTCTCCTCATCGCCCTTCGCCTTGGGGTAGACCGCCACGCTGTAGACCGGGGCAGGGAACTCCATCGGCGGCAGGAGGACCGGCTGCCCCTCGTCGGCCAGGGTGTCGCCGGTGCCGGTCACCTGGAGCTTGGCCACCATGGCGATCTCGCCGGGGCCGGCCTCCGGCACCTGCTCCTGCTGCTTGCCCCGGAGGAGGTAGACGGCCCCCACCCGCTCGGACCGGCCCCGGGTGGCGTTGTAGACCTGCCCGTCAGGCCGGAGGGTGCCGGAGTAGACCCGGAAGATGGTCATCTTGCCGACGAAGGGGTCGCTCACGGTCTTGAAGACCAGGGCGGTCAGGGGCCCGTCCGCCCGGGGCTCCCGGGTCACCGCCTGGCCGGTGCGGGGATCGGTGCCGGTGACCGCGCCGGCATCGACGGGCGAGGGCAGCAGGTCGCAGATGGCGTCGAGGAGGGGCCCCACGCCGATGTTCCGGAGGCCCGAGGCGCAGAGCACCGGGAAGACCTTGCCGGCCAGGACCGCCGCCCGGAGCCCGGCCAGCACCTCGGCCTCGGTGAGGGGCTCCCCTTCCAGGTACTTCATCGTGAGCTCGTCGTCCGCCTCCGCGGCCGCCTCCATCACCCGCTCCCGGAGGGCCTCCACCTCCGCCGCCAGGTCCGCGGGCACCGGCTCGGCCACGGTCTCCCGGCCCCTGGAGATCCACGCCTGCCCCCGGATCAGGTCCACCACGCCCCGGAACTGGGCCTCGGCGCCGATGGGGATCTGGAGGGGCAGCACCTGCTTGCCGAAGGCCGCCTCCAGGCTGGCCAGGGTCCGGGCCCAGTTGGCGTTCTCCCGGTCCATCTTGCTCACGACGATCATCCGGGGGAGCCCTGCCTCCTGGGCGTACTGCCAGACCAGTTCCGTCCCCACCTCGACCCCGGAGACGGCGTCCACCACCACCAGGGCCGCCTCCACCACCCGCAGGGCCGCCTTGACCTCGCCCACGAAGTCGAAGTACCCGGGGGTGTCCAGCAGGGTCACCTTGTGCCCCCGCCACTCCAGGGGCGCGATGCCGGTGCTGATGGAGACCTTGCGCCGTACCTCTTCCGGATCCCAGTCCATCACCGTGTTGCCGTCGTCGGTCTTCCCCAGCCGGTCCGTCACGCCCGCGGTGTAGAGCATCGCCTCGGCCAGCGACGTCTTCCCGGCCCCGCCGTGGGCAACCAGGGCCAGGTTGCGCAATCGGTTCACGGGGTACTTCCTCACGGGTCTTCCTCCTCCTTCAGGGGATAAAAGCCCTGGATGGGGCTGGATACGGCCGTGGGATGGGAGAGACAGGTTCTGAGACGGGTGGGACGGATCCGGAAGATGGGCAAACAGCGCCGGCAGCCCTCCCCGGACCCCGGCGACGGACCCTTCATTCTTACATGAGTAGTTCGACTTAAAAGGACACATCTCCTCCGTTGTCGCAGATCGTCGAAGGCGGAACCGGCTGGAACCGGCCGTGCGAGGGCCCAGGGGTCACGGCCAGAGCCGCCTCGGTGTAGACGCCGGCGGCGTTTCAGAGGAGCCACTCCTCCAGGCCCAGGTCCTCCACCGCCTGGGCGGAGACCCGGGCCCCCTCCGCCCAGGCGGTGGAGGTCCTGGGCC
>QGUP01000335.1 GCA_003242505.1 Bacillota bacterium | reverse complement strand
CCGCCCATCCCCTGCCTTCCGGAGCCGTCCGGGGCCCCGGACCGGGAGGCCCCGCCCCTCAAAGGTTCCGCCCCCGCCGGCCCTCCAGCCGCAGCCGCCCCTCGGCGTAGAGCTGGATGGCCAGGGGGTAGAGCCGGTGCTCTTCCGCCAGGATCCGGGCGGCCAGCCGCTCCTCGTCGTCATCCTCCAGCACCGGGACCGGAGCCTGCAGGACGATGGGGCCAGAATCCATCCCCGCATCGACGAAGTGGACCGTCGCCCCGGCCACCTTGACGCCGTGGGCCAGGGCCTGCCGCTGGGCCCGGAGCCCCGGGAAGGCGGGCAGTAAAGACGGGTGGACGTTCAGAATCCGGCCGGGGAAGGCCTCCAGCAGGGGGCCCTTGAGAAGCCGCAGATACCCGGCCAGGCAGACCAGCTCTGCCCCCCGCTCCCGCAGGACCTGGGCCATGGCCGCCTCGTGGTCCAGCCGGGAAGGGTACTCCTCCGGAGGCAGGGCCAGGGCTGGCACCCCGTACTCCCGGGCCTTCTCCAGGCCCGGGGCATCCGGGTTGTCGCTCAGCACCACCACCGCCCGGGCGGAAAGGCACCCCGCGGCGATTTGCCGGAGGATCGCCTCCATGTTCGATCCCCGGCCGCTGATCAGGATGCCCAGGGCCACCGGCGGGGTCCGGGCCGCCCGCTCGAGGGTGAGGGGCTCGGCGAGGTACGGGGGCAGACAGGCCTCCGCCCACCCAGGCCCCGCCGCTCCCGGGGCCGAAAAGCCGCCGGCCAGGCAGCCAGGGCTGCTGCTCACCGCCGGATCACCACCCCCGGCCGGTCCGTCACCCGGCCCACCACCCAGGCCCGTTCGCCCAGCTCCCCGAGCACCGCCAGGGCCTGCTCCGCGTCTTCCGGCGCCACCACCAGCACCATCCCCAGCCCCAGGTTGAAGGTCCGCTCCATCTCCGCGTCTGCCACCCGGCCCAGGCGCTGGATCAGCCCGAAGACCGGCGGCACCGGCCAGGTGCCCCAGTCCAGTTCCGCCCCGCACCCGGCGGGGAGCACCCGGGGGAGGTTCTTGCCGAAGCTCCCGCCGGTGATGTGCGCGGCGGCCTTCACCGGCACCCGCTCCCGGAGGGCCAGGAGGGAGCGGACATAGATGCGAGTAGGGGCGAGCATCTCCTCCAGCACCGTCCGGCCCCCCAGTTCCGGGGGCCGGTCCTCCAGGTCGAAGGCCCCGCCGTCCACCTTCAGCAGCACCTTCCGGGCCAGGGTGTAGCCGTTGGCGTGGAGGCCCGAGGAGGCCAGGCCGATCAGCCGGTCGCCGGGGCGGATCCCCCGGCCGTCGAGGATCCGGTCCCGCTCCACCACCCCGACGCAGAACCCCGCCAGGTCGTACTCCCCGGGCGCGTACAGGTCCGGCAGCTCCGCGGTCTCGCCGCCGATGAGGGCGCACCCCGCCTGCCGGCAGCCCTCCGCCACCCCCCGGACCAGGGCGTCCAGCACCTTCTCGTCCACCCGGTGGATGCCGATGTAGTCGAGGAAGAACAGGGGCTCGGCCCCGGCGCAGGCGATGTCGTCGACGTTCATCGCCACCAGGTCGATGCCGACGGTGTCGTGGATGCCGCTGAGAAACGCCAGCTTTAGCTTGGTCCCCACCCCGTCGGCGCTGGAAACCAGCACCGGCTCCCGGTACCGGCCCGGGACCAGGGCAAAGAGGCCGCCAAAGTCGGTGTGGCCCGTCAGCACCCCGGGCCGGGCCGTGGCCGCCAGGTACCGGCCAAACCCCTGGATCGCCCGGGCCTTCCGGTCGATGTCCACCCCCGCGGCCCGGTAGGTCATGCCGTCCGCCATCGGCCCCTCAGCCATCTTCCGCCGCCTCCAGTGCGTCCTTCCCCGCTTCCTCGTCCACGGGGACGGGGTACTCCCCGGTAAAGCAGGCGTGGCAGAAGCCCATCTCCGGGCTGGCGATGCCCACCGCCCGGATCAGCCCCTCCAGGGAGAGGTAGTGGAGGCTGTCCGCCCCGACGTACTCCCGGACCGCCTCGATGCTCCGGCCCCGGGCCACCAGGCTCCCGCTGTCAGCGGTGTCGATGCCGTAGTGGCAGCTGTTCACGTACGGGGGCGAGGCGATGCGCAGGTGGACCTCCCGGGCCCCGGCCTCCCGCAGGAGGCCGATCAGGTGCCGCAGGGTGGTCCCCCTGACGATGGAGTCGTCCACCAGCACCACTCGCTTGCCCTCCAGCACCATCCGCAGGGGGTTGTGCTTCATCCGGACCCCCTGGGCCCGGAGCCCCTGCCGGGGCTGGATGAAGGTGCGGCCGATGTACCGGTTCTTCACCAGCCCCATCTCGTAAGGGATGCCGCTCTCCTCGGCAAACCCAGTGGCCGCGGAGACGGAGGAGTCGGGGACGCCGATGACCAGGTCCGCCGCCGCCGGCGCCTCCCGGGCGAGCTGCCGGCCCATCTCCTTCCGGGCGGCGTGGACGTTCCGCCCCTGGAGGTTGGAGTCCGGCCGGGCAAAGTAGACGTACTCGAAGATGCAGAGCCGGCTCGGGCCGGCGGCGGGCAGGGCCTGCCGGGAGGTGAGCCGGCCTCCCTCCACCACCACCATCTCCCCCGGGGCGGTCTCCCGGACGAACTCGGCGCCGATGGCGTCGAAGGCGCAGGATTCCGAGGCCAGCACCCAGGCGTCCCCCAGCTTCCCCAGGGCCAGGGGCCGGATGCCGTGGGGGTCCCGGAGGCCGATGAGCTTCTCCTCGGTCAGCATCACCAGGGCGTAGGCCCCCCGGATCTCCTGGAGGGCCCGGGCGATGGCCGCCTCCAGGCCGCCCGCCTCCCAGCGGTGCCGGGCGATGAGGTGGGCCAGCACCTCGGTGTCGGCGGTGGTGGTGAAGATGGCCCCCTCCTGCTCCAGCCGGTCCCGCAGCACCCGGGCGTTGGTGAAGTTCCCGTTGTGAGCGATGGCCAGGCTCCCCCGGCGGCCCCGGACCACGTAGGGCTGGGCGTTGGCCGGGACCGAGGCGCCGGTGGTGCTGTACCGGACGTGGCCGATGGCCCGATCGCCCAGGAGCCGCCCCAGGCTCTCCTCGGAGAAGACGTCGGTGACCAGCCCCATCCCCTTGACCACCTCGAGCCGCCGGCCGTCGGCCACCGCGATGCCCGCGGACTCCTCCCCCCGGTGCTGGAGGGCGTGGAGGCCGTAGTAGGCCATCCGAGCCGCCTCGGGGTGGCCGTAGATGCCGAAGACCCCGCACTCCTCCCGGGGGCCCTGGCCGGGGCGCCGGGGGCCAAAGCACGCAAGGGCCAGCCGGAGGTCCGGCGGTAGGTCCGGGCGCCGGGCCGCGGCGGCCGCGGCGGTGGGCCGGATCACGAGGCCATCCACCGGGGCAGCGCCTCCTTCCAGGCCCGCTCCAGGTCGTCCACGGCCACGTCCACCACCACCTGCCGCCGGTA
>QGUP01000334.1 GCA_003242505.1 Bacillota bacterium | reverse complement strand
CCCCCCCCCGCCGGCGCGGCCGCCCCACCGCCAGCAGCAGCACCAGGATCCCAAACAGGGGCAGGGCCGCCCACTGGCGCAGCAGGGCATCCCAGGCCTGGGTCGCGGTGTAGCTGCCGGGCAGGAGGGCCAGGCTGAAGAGCAGCAGTCCCAGCGGAAGGAGCAGGGGGCGGTAGAAGGGCACCCCCAGGGCCTGGGCGGTGGTGACCGCGGCGCCGTGGAGGAGCACCGCGGTGTAGGCCAGGCTTCCGGCGACCCAGAACAGGACGAAAAGGGACTCGGCCCGCTGGAAGAACCGGCCGAGGTAGACCAGCCGGGCCAGGTGGTAGAGGGGGAAGGGCTCCCGGGCCGCCCCCTCCGGGCCGAAGACCGCGGTGAAGGCTGCAGTGGTGGCGGCCAGGGCCAGGGCTGCGCCGGTCACCCCCCACAGCCCCGCCCGCCCCAGGTCCCCCGGCCGCCGGAAGGCGTGGCCATAGATCCCCAGCAGGACCACCTCGATCCAGGCACCGGCGTGCCGGAGGCTGGCCGCGGCCAGGGCAGGCAGCCCCGGCCCCAGGATCGGGTAGAGCCAGCCGGCCTGGGCCTCCCGGAGGACGAGGAGCAGCACCACCACGATTGCGGCCACCACCGGCGGGATCACCACCTGGTGGGCCCGGGCCAGGGGTTCCAGTCCCAGGTAGCCGGCGTAGATCGCCAGGGCCACCGCGGTGCCGATCAGCACGCTGGGCGGGGTCTGGGGCAGGATGCTAATGATGAAGGCCTCGGAGAGCAGCCGCAGGACCAGGGCGGCGAGGAAGACGAGCCCTCCGGCCACCGCCAGGCCGAAGGCGGTGCCCAGGACCGGCCCCGCCACCTCCTGGGCGATCTCCGCCAGTCCCCGGCCCGGGAACCGCCGGGCCAGAGCCGCCAGGACCCAGGCCGCGGCCGCTCCCCAGGCAGCGTTCAGCAGGACCAGCATCCAGCCGGCCCCCCGGCCGTCCTGGACCATGATGGTGGGGTAGACCAGCAGCACCTTGGTCGCCAGGATTGTGAAGATCAGAAGGGCCGCCTGCCCGCCGCCAATGTGGCCCTGTTCCATCGACCCCATCCTTTCTCTGCCGCCCCCGCCCTGTGTCCGCTGCAACTCCCTGCCGGAGCCTGCCGGTCCCCGGGGCCGCCCCACCGCCTGGAGGCTCCCGGGCCCGGCCCATAGCCGCCTCCGGCCGGCGGCCGCCTGGACTTACCGGGGCTCGCCGGATCCGCCCTCTGGCTGCCGCCGGCGCAGCCACCGGGGGACCTTCGGGTCCCAGGGGCGGGCCACCGGGGCCTGGCGGCGGCTGTCCACCGGGCGGATGCTCCGGGGGCGGAACTCCATGTCGTACAGGGGCCCCCGCTGGGCGACATCCGGGGCGTGCCGGACCCGGGGGGCCAGGGGGGAGAGGTACGGCACCCCGAAGGACCGGAGGCCGGCCAGGTGCAGGCCCACGGCAAAGAGCCCCACGGCGATCCCGTAGATCCCCAGGGCCAGGGCCAGGGCGATGAAGGCGAACCGCAGGGTTCGCAGGCCGAAGCTCGTGCTGTAGTTCGGGATGGCGAAGCTGGCCAGGCCAGAGAGGGCGGTGATGATGATCACCACCGGGCTGGCCAGCTGGGCGGAGACCAGGGCCTGACCCATGATCAGGGCCCCGACGATGCCGATGGTGGGGCCGATGACGCTGGGGATCCGGACCCCTGCCTCCCGGATGAGTTCGAAGGCAATCTCCATGAACAGGAGTTCCAGGCCCGCGGGCAGGGGCACCTGCTCCCGCCGGGCGGCGATGAAGAGCATCAGTTCCGTCGGGATCATGTCGTGGTGGAAATTGACCGCCGCAATGTACAGGCCGCCGGTGAGGACCGCGGTGGCCAGGGCGGCAAACCGCAGCCACCGCAGCACCGAGCCGAAGGGCCAGCGGACGTCGTAGTCCTCGGAGGTCTGGAGCTGGGACCAGAAGGTCGCCGGCAGCACCAGGGCGAAGGGGCTGTTGTCCATCAGCGCGGCCACATGCCCCTCGGCCAGGTAGGCCGCGACCCGGTCCGGCCGCTCGGTGGAGAGGGTCTGGGGAAAGAGGGAGAGCGGCCGGTCCTCCACCAGCTGCTCCAGGGCGCCGCTGCTGCCGACGTAGTCCACCCGGAGGCTGGCGATCCGGCGCTTGACCTCCTTGACCAGTTTGGGGTTGACCACCCCGTCCACGTACAGGACCGCCACGTACGTCCGGCCCAGGGTCCCCACCTGCAGGATCTCCGTCACCAGCCGGGGATCCCTGATCCGCCGCCGCACCAGGCCGATGTTCATCCGGAAGGACTCGGTGAAGGCATCGAGGGGTCCCCGGGTCACCATCTCCTGCTGGGGGGTCGAGACGCTGCGGACCGGGAACCCCTTGGTCTCCACGGTGATCGCCCGGGTGCACCCGTCGACGAAGATGGCCGTGTCGCCGTACAGAAGGCTGTCGATGACGCTGTCCAGGGCGGGTTTCACCTCGGTCTGGTTTCCGGGCAGCAGCCGCTCCAGGATTGCCTGCAGGGGGCTGTCCGGGGGGCCGCCAGCCCCGTTCCCCCCACCGGGGGGCTGCCCGGCCTTCGGGCCCCCGCCGGAGGGCTTGCCGGCCCCCTCGCCTGTCATCGGGGCGGAGGCCCTGCCCGGGTCCGCGGTGGGGGACGGGTCCCCGGGCCCTTCCAGGTGATGGTCCAGGTGGGCGAGGAGCATCAAGGGCTCGAGGATGTGGCTGTTGATGACCCCCTTCTCCGCCATCCCCTCCAGGAAGACCACCGCGGCCCGCACCGGCGGCCGGGTGGCCACCTGGATCTCCCGGATGATCAGGTCGGCGTTGTCCGGCGCCCGGAACCGCTGCTTGAGGCGCTCGAGGTTCTCCGCCAGGGAGGGGGAAAGGTCCCCGATTCCCTGGTAGGCCTCCGCGCCCTTCTCACCTGGGCTGCCCCCGGACTGCCCCAGGGCAGCGAGGTAGCGGTCCACCCGGGTGCCGAGGGCTCTGGCGGTCTCCTGCACCTCCCGCAGCCGGCGCCGGGTCTCTTCCAGTTCCTCCGGGGGCTGCTCGCCCCGGTCGCCCAGGGTGAAGGCGGCGGGCGGTTCCGTCGCCGCCGGGTCCAGCAGGGCTGCCAGCCGCTCCCACCACGCCACGGCCATCCCTCCGGCGGCTAACCTGCCCGGCGGCCGCCTGCGGTATGCGGTCCGGGGGTTCGAGCCGGGCGCTGGGGTTCGGCCGGCCGGCAGTCCGGGGGTTCGAGCCGGGCGCCCGGGTTCGGCCGGCCCCGCCGTCCGAGGTCGCCGCCCCGGGCACTCGAGCCCCGGGGCGCACCGCCGGCGCCCGGTTAACATAAGGTAAGGCGGGGGTGTTACCATATTCTTCGGCGGTTTCGGCCCCTTCGGGAGTACCGGGGGCTTCACCCCTGCTGTATCCCCGTTCATCG
>QGUP01000333.1 GCA_003242505.1 Bacillota bacterium | reverse complement strand
ACCGCCGATGTGTATAAGAAACAGCCCACCCTCCCTGTCCACCCCCCCCGCCCTCCCATGGGTCAGGACATCAGCCACCGGGTCGCGGTGATGTACCTGGGCAAGGTGGTGGAGCTGGCCCCCGCGGACGAGATCTACGAGCGGCCCCTCCACCCCTACACCCAGGCGCTCCTCTCCGCCATCCCCATCCCGGACCCGGTGGTGGAGGAGACCCGGCAGCGGATCATCCTCCCCGGCGATCCCCCCAGCCCCATCAACCCGCCCCCCGGGTGCCGGTTCCGGACCCGCTGCCCCATCGCCCGGCCCCAGTGCGCGGAGGAGGAGCCGGTGCTCCGGGACGTGGGCGGCGGCCACCTGGTGGCCTGCCCCTACGGGGCCTGAGGGGCATGGGACGGTGGGCGGCCCCCCGCCAGCAGGAGATGCGACCCCAACAACCGCTCCGACCCGGACCACGGGCGGCGTGCCGGAGGTGCGCCGCCCGTGTTACATTCGCCGGGCCGGCCGTGTTACAATAAACAGACGCACGGGGGGAGGTGCACTTCATGGCGCTCGCGCCGGTCCAGGTCGGTCCTCTCCGCATCGACCGGCCCCTGGCCCTGGCCCCCATGGCCGGGGTGACCAACTGGCCCTTCCGGCTCCTCTGCAAGGAGCAGGGGTGCGGCGTGGTGGTGACGGAGTTTGTCAACGACCGGGCGATCCTGAGCGGCAACCCCCGCACCCGGGAGATGATCCGGCTGCTGCCGGAGGAGCGGCCGGCGGGGGTGCAGATCTTCGGCTACGACCCCGAGACCATGGCCCGGGCCGCGGCCGCGGTGGTGGAGCAGGAGCAGCCGGACTTCATCGACATCAACATGGGCTGCCCGGCGCCGAAGATCACCCGGGGCCGGGGCGGCTCCTCCCTCCTCCGGGAGCCGGAGGTGGCCGAGGCCATCGTCCGGGCGGTGGTCCGGGCGGTGGCGCCCCTGCCGGTGACGGTGAAGATGCGGATCGGCTGGGACAGCAAATCCATCGTCGCGGTGGACTTCGCCCGGCGGCTGGAGGAGGCCGGGGCCAGCCTGATCACCGTCCACGGCCGGACCCGGGAGCAGCAGTACTCCGGCCAGGCGGACTGGGGGGTGATCGCCGCGGTGGCCCGGGCCGTCTCGATCCCGGTCATCGGCAACGGCGATATCGACAGCCCCCAGGTGGCCCGGCAGCGGCTGGAGGAGTCCGGGGTCGCCGGCCTGGCCATCGGCCGGGGGGCCCTGGGCAACCCCTGGATCTTCCGGCGGGTCCTCCACTACCTGGAGACCGGCGAGATCCTGCCCGATGCCAGCCCCGAGGAGCGGGTCGCCACCGCCATCCGGCACATGGACATGTTGATTGAGTTGAAGGGCGAGTACCTGGCGGTCCGGGAGATGCGCAAGCACGCCTCCTGGTACCTCCGGGGGCTGCCCGGCGCCGCGGTCACCCGCACCTTGATCAACGGCGCGGAGAGCCGGTCGGAGATGGAGGCGATCCTCCTCGGCTTCCTGGAGCGGCTCCGCCAGGGGGCGTTTGCCCAGGAGGCCGCCGCCCCGGCGGCCCAGGACCCCGATGCCCCGGGGGACCAGGCCCCCGAGGGGCCGGGGGACCCGGGCGGGATGACCTGTGCCCCGGCGGACGCGGCGGCGGAATGACGGGCCGTGCACAGTGGTGTGCACGGCCCGCTTGATTTCCGGGCACCGGGCTGCTACCATTGCATCACAGGCGTGCACAGATCTGTGCACACGACCGGGGTGGTGGCCGTGGCGGAGGACCTGGTCCGCATCGGCGACAAGCTCATCAGCCGCCGGCGGCTCTTCCGGAAGATCGACCGGATCCTGGAGCTCCGGAGCCAGGGGCTCTCCCAGCAGGAGGTGGCGACCCGCCTCGACCTGGACCGGACCTTCATCTCCCGGCTCGAGGCCCTGGGGGAGGTCCGCAAGGGCGGGTCCGTCGCGGTGGTGGGCTTTCCCCTGGCCAACAAGGAGGAACTGGCCCAGGTCTGCCGGGAGGAGGGGATCGAGTTTCTCCTCCTGATGACCGAGGCGGAGCGGCAGGAGTTCGTCCGCCGCCTCTCCGGCCCGGAGCTGATCAACCGGATCATGGAACTGGTGGCCCAGGCCCGGCAGTACGACACCATCGTGGTCCTCGGCTCGGACTACCGGGGCGAGGTGATCCAGGCCCTGGTGGGCAAGCCGTGCATTCTCATCGAGATCGGCAAGTCGCCCCTGGTGGCCGACGTCTACTACGACCCCGAGGCCCTCCGGGCGGTGCTCCGGAGCCTCCGGGGCCGCCACCAGGGTTAGGAGGGGCAGTCCGTGCGCAGGGTGGTCAGCATCTCCCTGGGTTCGTCGGAGCGGAACCACGCGGTGGAGACCGAGATCCTGGGCGAGCGGTTCCGCATCGAGCGGATCGGCACCGACGGCAGCAAGGAGCGGGCCATCGCCCTGATCCGGGAGCTGGACGGCAAGGTGGACGCCTTCGGCATGGGGGGGACGGACCTCTACGTCTGGGCCGGCCGCAAGCGCCTGGTCCTCCGGGACTCCCTGCCCCTGGCCCGGGCGGCCCGGAAAACCCCCATCGTCGACGGCTCCGGCCTCAAGAACACCCTGGAGCGCCGGGTGGTGGAGTACCTGGCCCAGGCGGGGGTCCTGCCCCTCCGGGGGATGAAGGCGCTGATGGTCTCCGGGGTGGACCGGTTCGGCATGGCCGAGGCCCTCCTGGCCGCCGGGGCCCGGGTCACCTTCGGCGACCTGGCCTTCCTGGTGGGGCTGCCGGTGCCCATCCGCTCCCTGGGGCTCCTGGAACTCCTGGGCCGGACCATCGGGCCCATCATCGCCGCCATGCCCATCGAATGGCTCTACCCCACCGGCGAGAAGCAGCGGCAGAACACGCCCCGCTACGGCCGGTTCTTCGCCGAGCACGAACTGATCGCCGGGGATTTTCACCTGATCCGTCGGTACATGCCGCCCCGGCTGGACGGCAAGGTGGTGCTGACCAACACCGTCACCCGGAAGGACGTGGAGGAACTGAAGCGCCGGGGGGTGCGGCTTCTCATCACCACCACCCCCGAACTCCAGGGCCGTTCCTTCGGCACCAACGTCATGGAGGCGGTGCTGGTGGCCCTCTCGGGCAAGCGCCCGGAAGAGCTCACCCCGGCGGACTACAACGAGCTTCTGGACCGGATCGGCTTCCGGCCCCGGGTCGAACCCCTGGCCGATGCGGCGGTCACCGCATCGGTGTGAGGAGAGGCAGGTCATGAAGGAAGTCGGCAGGTTTGCCTTCACCGTCCACCCCTTCGACGTCAGCCGGATCCACCGGCGGTGGCCCATCACCCGCCGGCTGCCCGACACCTGGGTCGAGGGGCTGATGCGCTGGAAGGGCCCCGTGATCCACGCCCAGGTCCCCCGGCTGGAGACCGCCCAGGGCGCGGCGGAGGGGTGGCTGA
>QGUP01000332.1 GCA_003242505.1 Bacillota bacterium | reverse complement strand
GCCATGGCCATGAAGACCACCGCCACCGTGGCTGGGGAGTCCAGGTGCTCGTTCCCCATGGCCAGGAGGGTGTCCCAGTCCCGGCGGCCGATCACCGCCAGGGTCTCCCGGTCCCGGGCTTCGGCCTCGTCCCGGGGGAGGTAGTGGGAGAAGTCGACGGAACCGATGAGCACCGCCCCCGGGCCGATCCGGGTCGCCAGGGCCCCGGCCAACCGCCGGGCCTCTGCCACGGTGACGCCCCGGTGGAGGATGATGGGCACCACCCGGGCCCCGGGCAGGTGGTAGGCGATGTAGGGCATCAGCCCGCCCACCGAGTGCTCCGGGGCCAGGGCGGTGTCGTCCTCCGCGGCCAGCCCCTCGGCCACCAGCCAGTCGACC
This sequence comes from Bacillota bacterium, assembly GCA_003242505.1. Lineage (GTDB taxonomy): Bacteria > Bacillota > Sulfobacillia > Symbiobacteriales > ZC4RG38 > ZC4RG38. The sequence continues at coordinate 3,076 of QGUP01000332.1, read as the reverse complement.
CAGGCCGGGTCGGCGGCCACCACCCCGAAGGGGGTGGACCAGCCCCGGCGGCTGGTGGCCACCCGGGGGCCCCGGTTCTCGTGGTTGGGGCCCACCAGGATCACGGTCTGGGGCGGCGCCGCCGCCAGGTCCAGAAAGAAATCGCTGATCAGGTGGCCGGGGAGCAGGTGGTGGGGCACCACCCCGCCCAGAAGGGGAGCAGCGGCCGTACCGGCGTCAGCGGTAGGCCCAAAGGCGGCGGCCGTCCCGGCGTCAGCAGCCGGCCCGGGGGCGGGGGCCGGCCCAGTGGCAGGGGTCGGCCCCGTGGCAGCGGCCGCTCTGGTGCCAGCGGCCGTCCCGGTGGCAGGGCCGGCGCCGGCCGCGGTGCCCTGGCGGGCGGCCCGGTCCGCCAGGGCCCGGCGGAGGCCGCCATAGAAGGCCATGGGCTCAAAGTAGGCCTGGAAGGGCGGCCGGTCGAGCAGGGCCGGCACGGGGGCTTCCGGCCCGGCCTGGGCCCCAAGGGCCGGCGCACGGGCTACCGGCCCGCCCTGGGCCCCGAGGGCCACCGGTGCCCCTGTCCCTTCGGTCCCCAGCGACAGGGAGGCTGGCGGCGGGGGCACCCTCCGACTTGCCCCCGCCGCCATGGCCGCGGCGGCCGCCGCCATGGTCGCAGCCACCGCGCAGGTGAGGGCCATCCGCCGGCTCTGGTTCCACGGGTCCGCACCTCGGTTCACCGGAACCGCACCTCCGCTCGCCCGAGCCGCACCTCCCCTCACCGGAGCCGCACCTCCTGCCGCTGCCCCCGGGCCCAGGTGAGCCCCGTCCCGGTGTGCCGGACCTCCGGGGCCTCGGCGGTGTACGTGCCCGGCGAGACCGCCCGGGAGTAGTAGACGATCTCCCGCTGGTAGGCACCGGGCCAGTAGAAGAAGGTCACCCGCTGGCCCATAACCTCCACCGGATAGTTGGCCCTGGGGTCCTGCACCCCCCGGTGGTAAGGCCGGACCACCGGCCGGAGCCCCGCGGGCAGGTAGTCGGTCACCTCGTAGGGGCCCTCAAGGGCTTCCGGGCCCAAGTTTGGCCGGAGGACGATCCGGACCAGGTCCCCGGCGGACCACTCCAGGGTAGCCCGGCCGCCCACCTGGAACTCCCGGGTGACCGAGGCGCCGGCCCCCGCCGGGGCCGCTCCGGCCCCTTCCCGGGTGAGGTAGGACACCGTCAGCCCCACCTCCCCGGTCACCTCCCGGACCTCCAGCCGCCGCCACTGGTCCGGGGTGAGGGCGACCCGGAAAATCTCGCCGGGCCGGAGTTCCCGCCGCACCGGCTGGCCGTCCAGGGCGTAGGTGAAGGAGACCGGGGCCGAAGGCAGCTGGGCGAGGCCGTCCCGGACCGCCAGGAGCAGTTCCGGATGCAGGAGGGCCGCCTCCGCCTTCTCCGTCGCCGCGTACTGGAAGAGGGGCAGAGCCGAGGGCTCCCCGAGCCGGGCCGCCACCACCGCCGCCCGGGCCGTGGCGGCCAGCACCGCCTTCTCGTTGCCGGCGCTCCCCCCGGCTCCGGCCTGCTCCTCCGGCCGGACCCGCAGGTAGGGCCCCACCGCCTCGCCATGCTTCTTCAGCAGTTGATGGAACCGGGCCCGCACCCCCTCGTCGTGGCCGAGGGCGGTGGCGGCCAGCATCAGGTCCAGTTCCTCGTCCAGGCTGAGGTCAGGGGCCGCCAGGAAGGCCTCGATCCGGAGGAGCACCGGCTCCCCCAGGGCCGCGAGGCCGTAAAGAGCGGTGATCACCTCCCGGCGGCTCCGGTCCTCGGCCGCGGCCACGGAGCCGAGGTACTGGGCCAGGGCCACCCGGTCAAACCGGTCGGCCGCCAGGTCCGCCAGCCGGGCGCTCAGGGCCAGGTCCGCCTCCGCGTAGGGCAGGGGGGCGATGCCGCCCTCGGGGGTCTGGTACCGGAGGGGGCTGAAGTCCGGGGGATCCGCCGGCCAGGCGGCAGCGAGGCCACCGGCCGCCGGGTCGGGAAGGAGGCTCTCCATCAGGCTCCTGGCCACCGCGGCGCCAAGGCGGCGCTCCAGCCGGTGCCCCCACGCCCAGGCCAGCCGCTCCAGGACCGCCAGGTACTGGCTCCGGCGGGCATCGGCAAAGGTCAGGGTGGTGATCCCCTCCTCGGCCCCCTGGATCCGGAGGCCGGGGGTGAGGAGGTGAAAGTCCAGCCGGTCCTGAAGGTAGAAGGTCTCCTGGACGGTAAAGCGCCGTTCCAGGGCATCGGCCAGTCCCCCGGGCCCCCGGGCCTCCACCCGGAGGGCGTAGGTGCCGGACTGCTGGAGCCGGGGCAGGGTCCACGCGACCGGCTCATGGCCGGTGGCCGTGGCCTCGCCCAGGTCCTGCCGGCTGCCGGGCCCGGTGAGGGTCGCGGCGAAGGTCACCCGGTCCCCCGTTCCCAGGGCCGTCCCGTAGGCCCGGGCGGTGACCACCGGCTGGTCGCCCACCAGGTAGGTCTCGCCCAGGACCACCTCGGCGAAGAAGGGCAGCCGGACCGGGATCCCCAGGGTGCCGCTGGCGGCCTGGAGGGCGTGGCGCAGGGCCGGGCCGGGGTCGGCCTCGGCCACCGCGTGGTAGGTCAGCCGCCAGGTGGTCAGGTTGTCCGGCAGCCGGAACTCCGCCCGGGCCCGGCCGTCCGGCCCGGTGGTCACGGTGGCGAAGAAGGCCATGTCCCGGAAGTCGTGCCGGCCCCCGGGTCCGTCGCCGCCCTGCTCCGCCACCGGGACGTGTTGGGGCACCTTGTGAGAGCTCCGGGTGAACAGAACGCCGGAGGGCATCCAGTCGCCGTAGAGGGACCCCAGGAAGTCCACGTTCTGGTCCCGGAGGGCATAGAGGGCTTCATCCACCAGGTTCAGGTTGACCGTGGCGGCCACCGGCCGGCCCTGGGCGTCGGCCACCGCCACGTCCAGCACCACCCGATCCCCGGGCCGGTACTCGGGCCGGTCAGGGGTGACAGTGACCCTGACTCTTACAAACATCTCAGAGCCCACGAGACCTGGCATGATTTAGTATGCCGTATTCTGCATGTACCTAAAAACCTCACTCTTCGAACCATCTACGCGCTC
>QGUP01000331.1 GCA_003242505.1 Bacillota bacterium | reverse complement strand
GGCCCCAGGCGTACCGGGCGGCAAAGTACCGCCCCCGGATCTCCGGCGGCACCAGGTCGGACATGTACCCTTGCCAGACCACGACCGCAGGCGCCATGCAGAGCCAGCCCAGGAGGTGCGCGGCGACCAGCAGCGCAAGGGCCGCCGGCGACGGGCCCAGCCACAGGGCCACCAGCCCGGCCAGCGGCGCGCCCATACGCTGAATGCCGCAGAGGAGCGCCATGAACTCCCGCCGCCGCTCGAGCCCCGCCACCAGCGGGGCCGCCACCACCTGGAGCAGGGTGGCGAGGGCGGGGAGGGAGCCGAGGACGCCGATGACCAGCCCCCAGGCGCCCAGGAAGAGGGCCAGGCCGGTGAGAAAGTTGCCAGACATGGCCGTCATCCAGACGTTGAAGGAGCAGCCCTCCACCGCAGAGACCAGCATGCCCCACCGGCGGGGATCCCGGCGGTGCGGGGAGCGGAGGTCGGAAAGGGAGAGTGCCATTGCAGCCAGGACTCCTGTTGAGGTGTGAAGAGGGAAGACGAGCGCAGGGACGCAGACAGGGATTCGGCATCCTGATGCCGAACACCTGCGACCTGCCCGGCGCTGCTCCCGTTCTCACACCGGCCTCTCGCCCGGTTGTTGGGACGGGTCACCCGAGGGGCTCCACCTGCACCTCGGGCTCGAGCCGCGCCGCCAGTTCCGGCGGGAAGGTAGCCACCGCCGGCGTGGTGGCGTTGGCGGCGCCGCAGGCGACCCCGAGGCGCAAGGCCTCGGCCACAGGCCGTCCCTGGAGCAGGCCGGCCACCACACCGGCCACCAGGGAGTCCCCGCTGCCCACGGGGTTGACGGCGGAGATGGCCGGCGGGCGCAGACGCCACGCCCCTTCGGGGCCCAGGTAAACCAACCCCTCCGCCCCCAGGGAGACCGCCACCGCCCGGGCACCTGCCGCCCGCATCCGGGCCGCCGCGGCCAGGACTTCCTGGAGGTCCCCCGGCTCCCGCCCGGCCCAGGCGGCAAGCTCGTCCCGGTTGGGCTTGACCAGGTCCGGCCCGGCGGCCAGCCCCCGGGCCAGGGGCTCGCCGCTGGTGTCCAGGACCACATAGGCGCCAGCCTGGCGGGCCAGGGCCACCAGCCGGCGGTAGTAGTCCGGCGGCAGCCCGGGGGGCAGCGAGCCGGAGAAGACCACGGCCTGGCACCCGGCCACCAGCCGGGTAAACCGCTCCACAAACGCGTCCGCCGCCTCGGGGGAGATCCGGGGGCCCGGCTCCCGGACCTCGGTGCAGGTGCCGGTCTCCCGGTCCACCAGGGCGAGGCAGGTCCGGCTCTCGCCGGGGATCGGGTGAAACGCCGGCTCCACCCCGGCCTGGCGCAGGCCCTCCGCCAGGAAGGCCCCCGCGGCGCCGCCGGCGAACCCCGTCGCGGCCACCTCCACCCCCAGGGACCGGAGGACCCGGGCGACGTTGTTCCCCTTTCCCCCGGCCACCCGGAGGACCTCCCGGGCGGTGTGGATCGCCCCGGGCCGGAACCCGTCCAGGAAGTAGGTGACATCCACCGCCGGATTGAGGGTGACGGTGAGGGCCCTCACGGCCGCACCTCCCCACCGGCGGCCGGCGACCCGGGGGCCCCGCACCCCGGCGGCGCCAGGGGTCCCCGGGGCTCCGCCGGCCCGGGCGCGATGGTCGCTGCCCCGCCGGTGAGGGCTGGGAAGAGGGCCGCCGCCCCCACCACCCCAGCCTCCTCCCCCAGGGCGGCGGGGACGATGTCGTAAGTGCCCCGGATCCCGGGCATGGTCATCGCCTCCGCATAGCGCCGCAGAGACCCGAAGAGCAGGTCTCCCAGGGCTTTGGCCAGGCCGCCGCCGAGGATCACCCGCTGGGGGTTGAAGAGGTTGGCCATGATGCTGATCCCCCAGCCCAGGTGCCGGGCTACCTCCTCCACCAGGCCGAGGGCCCGGGGCTCCCCGGCCCGGGCCAGGGCGATCAGCTCCTGGACGTCCCGGGCGATCCCGGCCTCCCGGGCCCGGCGCGCAAGCCCCCGGCCCCCGACCAGGGCCTCGAGGCAGCCCCGGTTGCCGCAACCGCAGGGCGGGCCCTGGGGGTCCACCACCACGTGGCCGATCTCCCCGGGCATGCCAGAGCCGCCCTGGAAGAGCTCGCCGTCCACGACGATCCCCGACCCCAGGCCCGTGCCCAGGGTGAGGAGGACAAAGTGCCGCACTCCCCGGCCCGCGCCGAACCAGTACTCCCCGAGGGCGTGGCAGCGGACGTCGTTCTCCATGTCCACCGGGAGGCCAAACTCCGTAAACTCGGGCAGGACCGGGACGTTGGACCAGCCGGTGTTCGGGCTGTGGACCGAAATGCCCCGCTGCCGGTCAATGAGCCCCGGCATCCCGAGGCCGATGCCCACCACCTCCCGGTCTCCGGCCTGGTCCAGCAGCTCCCGGATCAGCCGCCGCATGGCGGCGAAGACCCCGGCAGGACCCTCGGCCACCGGGGTGGGGATCCGGCGGCTCAGAAGCACCCGCCCGGTCTCGTCCACCAGCCCCCCGAGGATCTTGGTTCCGCCTACATCGAGACCGATCGCGCAGCGCCCGCTCATCTCACTGCCCTACCTTTGCCTTGAAGAGGTCGATGATCGGCACCGGCGTCGGGTCGACGCCCTTGCGGATGGCCATGTAGATGGTGAAGAAGTCCCCGACCATCACCAGCGAGAGCATGCGGGCGAGGCGGCCCTGGCCCGACGCCCAGAGGGTCTCCACCCGGCCCATCCGCTGCCGGAGGATCTCCTCCGTGGCCTCCCACCGCTTCTTCATCTTCTCGCTCTCCGCCTCCGGGTCCCGGAGCAGGAGGAACCCGAGGTGCCGGCAGAGTTCGGGCTGCATCTCCCAGCCCACCGCCTCGTCGTGGTGCAGGTGGGGGATGGTGTTCCAGAAGGCCATGTACTTGCCGTTCTCGCCGAGCTGGTTCTTGATCCGCCAGGCCACCGCGTCGTAGTGATCCGCAAAGCCGTAGATCACCGGGATGTACGGGGCCAGGGCCTCGGCCAGTTGCTTCGCCCGGTTTTGGGCCGCGGGGGTCTCGGGGCGGCACTCCTCCCCGATCCGGGCCATCTCCGCCACCGCCGCCTCAAACTCCGCCCGGAAGTCCGGCGCCAGGCCCCACCGGTGGAGGAAGGTGAGGAGCGGCATCATCAGGTAGCCGATCGCGATCCGGGGCATGAACCCGCCGGGGATCGCCAGGTACGCCGCACCGGCCTGCTTAAGCCGCTCCCGGAGGGGCCCGCCGGCGCCCAGACCCACCACCGTGGCCCCCCGCTCCAGGCACTGCTGGACGCTCGAGAGAATCTCCTCGGTCTTCCCCGAGTGGCTGACGGCAAAGACCAGGGAGTGCTGGTCCACGAAGGCTGGGGCGTTGTAGCCCTGAACCAGGTAGATGGGCACCGCCGCCCGATCAAATAATAGGAACGGACCAAGG
>QGUP01000330.1 GCA_003242505.1 Bacillota bacterium | reverse complement strand
CCGGGCGTCCGCAGGGCCACATGTGCCCCCCCGCCGCCCCCAAGCCGGGCCCGGGGCAGGTCCGGCTGGACCGCCACGTGGAGTTCGGCGTGGGGTCCTCCCGGCCCCATCTCGTACACGAAGACCGTATGCTGCGGGCTCTCCGGGTGGGGGTAGGAGCGGACCTGCCGCATGTTGAGCACCTGGGTGAGGATCCGGTCCGTGGGACCCAGGTCCGGCACGCTCAGGAGGACGGGGCCGAGGCCCCGGACCTGGTACTCCGGCGGGATCGGGCTCCGCTCCCAGAGCACCGGCGGATCCCCCTGACCGCCGTCATCCACCAGGGCCAGCCGCTGCCCCTCCGGGTCCTCAAAGAAGAGGGCCGGCCGGCCGTCCCATTCGGCAACGGCCTGGGGCGCCACTCCCCGGGATCGGAGCCACCCCTCCCACCACCTCAGGGCGGCCTCGCCCCAGACCCGCAGGCCGGTGCGGGTGATGCTCCGGGTCCCCCGCCGCTCCCGGGGCAGATCCCAGTCAAAGAAGGTCAGATCCGTTCCCGGCGTGCCGATGGCATCCGCGTAGAAGAGGTGGTAAGCGGTCACGTCGTCCTGGTTGACGCTCCGCTTGACCAGCCGCAGCCCCAGCACCTCGGTATAGAACCGCCGGTTCTCCCGGATGCGGGCGGTCACCGCGGTCACGTGGTGGATGCCCTTGAGTTCCATGGGAACGCTCCTTTCCTGCGGTCTCCCTTCTCTTTACGCTTACAACACAATCCATCGAGATGTCCATCAAGTGCAAGCAACAGCGCGACCGGCCCTCCGTCCCAACCAGAAGCCTTGCCGGACAGAGACCAGGCCAGACCCGAGACCGGGCCCGACCCGTGTGCAGGCCCAAGGAGAGACCAGGGGGTCCGAGCCGGCCAACGAATCAGTCGCCCGTTTCGTGTCCTTTGCCCGTTTCTGGCTATTGATCCATCCGATATCGGCATGATATCATTTCGCTATCAGCAGTGGAACAGGGAGGTGCAGCCGTTGCAGATCAAGCAGGTGTGGAAAACGAACGGCTTCCTGGGTCTCCTCGCAGTGCTGGGGCTCTTCGGCCTCGGGCTCTGGCTGGTCGTCCAGTCCACCTCAGCCGGCGGCGAACCCGTGTTGGCCCAGTTCGTGCCCGGCGTCGTGATCCTGGTGTTGGCCGTGATCCTGTCCAGCGGGCTCACGGTGGTGCAGCCCAACCAGGCCCGGGCGGTCGTGCTCCTCGGCAACTACCTGGGCAGTATCCGGCAGAACGGCTTCTGGTTCACCGTCCCCCTCACCACCAAGCCCGCGGTCTCCCTGCGGGTGCAGAACTTCCAGAGTGAGAAATTGAAGGTGAACGACGCCGCCGGCAGCCCCATCGAGATCGCAGCAGTGGTGGTCTACCGGGTGGTGAACGAGGCCAAGGCCCTCTTTGACGTCGAGAACTACCAGCAGTTCGTGGCGATCCAGAGCGAGACCGCGGTCCGGCACCTGGCCTCCCTTTACCCCTACGACTCCTTTGAAGACGGCGAGATCTCCCTCCGGGGCAACATCGAGCAGATTGCCGAAGACCTCCGGAAGGAGGTCCAGGAGCGGCTCGAGGTGGCCGGCGTCGAGGTGCTGGAGGCCCGGCTCAGCCACCTGGCCTACGCCCCGGAGATCGCGGGCGCCATGCTCCAGCGGCAACAGGCCGCTGCCATCCTCGCCGCCCGGCAGAAGATCGTCGAGGGGGCGGTGGGCATGGTCCAGATGGCCCTCGCCCGGCTCAAGGAAGAGGGGATCGTGGAGTTGGACGAGGAGCGCAAGGCGGCCATGGTCAACAACCTGATGGTGACCATCGTCGGCGAACGCGCGGTAAGCCCGGTGGTCAACACCGGCAGCCTGTACTAGGACTCAGGTAGAAGGCGATAACGATGCCCGATAAGAAGCGGTTCCTCCTGCGCGTGGACCCCCGGCTGTACGAGGTCCTGGAGCGCTGGGCGGCGGATGAGTTCCGGAGCGTCAACGCCCAGATCGAGCTCATCCTCTGGGAGGCGGCCCGCAGGGCCGGGCGGCTTGGACGGGGCAATACCCCGGCCGCGCCTGGTTCCCCGGTGCCCTCCGGTGCGTCAAACCAGGTCGCCCCGCAGGCGCAGGACCCGGGACCGCCAGCCGAGTCGGAGCCCAGGCCAAAGCCCCGCCCAAAGTCCGGGTAGGAGTCCCGGCGCCGACACCGGTCATCCCGGAGGCCGGGCCCATCCGGGAGGTGGCCACGGATATGCCCGGTGCCCGGACACCCGGGGGCGCCGGAAGGGCGACGGAAGAACCGCCGCGGCCCGCTGCCACAGCGGCAGCGGGCCGCGGCTTTCCTTGCCGGGGGCGGGCGGGCGGCCGACAATCGTCAGACGGCCGGCGAAGGGCCGGAAGGCGAGGAACGGGGCTCACAGAGGTGGGCGCCCCTGCCTAGACCATGGGCAAAAAGTACTAGACCGCAAACGAGGCGCGGGCCCGATGGGTGCGGAAAAGGGTTGTAATTAGACTAATTCTAGGCAGACCCTCCAGCCAGGAATCCCTCTACCCTCCCTCACCGGCGCGCCGGCAATCCTGGCTGGGTGGCACCAGCCCTGCTCTCCCGCAGGGCTGGTTCTGCACACCTGTCGCATGGGAGCACCCGCGGTGGGAAGGGAATGATCCAAGGTGGATGTCGTAACCCTGAGCCGAATCCAATTTGCGCTGACCGTCGGGTTTCACTTCATCTTCGTACCCCTGACCATCGGCCTGGTCCCCCTCGTCGCCATCCTGGAGACCCTCTACGTCCGCACCCAGGACCCGAAGTACAAGCGCCTCGCCAGGTTCTGGGGCAAGCTCTTCGCCATCAACTTCGTCCTCGGTGTGGTCACCGGCGTGACCATGGAGTTCCAGTTCGGCACCAACTGGAGCCGGTACGCCGAGTTCATGGGGGACATCTTCGGGTCGCCCCTGGCCTTTGAGGCCCTGACCGCCTTCTTCCTGGAGTCCACCTTCCTCGGCATCTGGCTCTTCGGCTGGAAGAAGCTCTCCCCCAAGATGCAGGCCTTTGCCGCCTGGATGGTGGCCCTGGGCACCCATCTCTCCGCGGTCTGGATCATCGTTGCCAACGGCTTCATGCAGAACCCCGTCGGCTACGTGCTCCGCAACAACCGGGCCGAAATGGTGGACTTCCTGGCCGTGCTCACCAACCCCTATGCGTGGCACATGTACGTCCACACCATCCTGGCCTCCTACTGCGTCGGCGCCTTCTTCGTCCTGGGCGTCAGCGCCTACCATCTGCTGCGCCGGCAGCACCTGGACCTGATGCGGACGAGCTTCAAGGCCGGCCTCGCCCTGGCCCTGGTCGGCACCATCGGCGTGGCCGTCTCCGGCCACTTCAACGGCCAGCTGGTGGCGGCAAAGCAGCCCACCAAGTTCGCCGCGATGGAGGCCCTGTGGGAGACCCAGTCCGGGGG
>QGUP01000329.1 GCA_003242505.1 Bacillota bacterium | reverse complement strand
CAGGGCCTTGACGCCGACCTGATCCGGGTCGGTGATCTCGCCCTTGTTGTACTTCTCGGCGTTCTTCAGGTAGTAGAGCTGGTAGGCGTACGGGGAGCTGAATTCCGGAGCCAGCGCCCGCTTCCAGGCGAACTCAAAGTCGTGGGCGGTCACCGGGTCGCCGTTGCTCCACTTGATCCCGTCCCGGAGCTTGAAGGTCCAGACCAGGCCGTCCTCGCTGGTCTCCCAGGACTCGGCCATGGCCGCCTCGTACTTGCCCTCCGGGTTCAGCCGGGTGAGCCCCTCGAAGATGTTGGTCGCCACGACGATGCTGGAGTGGTCCTCCATCAGCCCGGGATCCATGGTCGGGGGCTCCGCCCCCAGGTTCACCACCAACTCCTGCTTGGCGGTCTGCTGCCCGCCCTGTCCGCCAGCACTGCCCTGCGGCCCCTCGCCACCGGGCTGGGCGCCGCAGCCGGCGACCAGGGCCAGGACGGCCAGGCTCGCGACCAGTGCCCGTAGCCTGCGCATCATCCGCTCGTTCCCTCCTCCTGATGTTGCCCCGTCTCTATCTGCGGTGGGGTACATAGGTGCGGGTATTCGCCGTCCGCCTCTCGAATCCTTCCGGACCCGTACATTTTCACACTATTTCTTTTTGCGATAAAGAAAGTTCCCGGGGCCTCCATCCGGTAAAACTGGTGTTGGGGGGATGCAGCCTTGGCCCTTGTGCGGTGGGACGACTTGCTGGCAACGGTGGCCGACGCCCTGGCCAACTGGGGCCAGCCGCTGCCCGGCGGACCCGGGCGGGAGTTCCGGGACTTCAGCATGGACTTCCAGGTGGACGCTGTCGAGGGTCTGCCGGAGGCGTGGCCGGACCCGGCGGCGGCCGCGGCGGCGGAGGACCAGCTCCGGCGCCTGGTGGACCTCTTCACCGAGGACCCCCTGACCCGGGACGGGGTGGTGCTCTTCCCCGCCCAGCCCGGCGGGGGGCCGCCGGTGCTCCTGACCATGGGTTTCTCCCTCCGGGAGGGGACCCTGGACATGACCCTGGTCTTCCGGGCGCTGAGCTTTCCCGAGGAGTTTGCCGCCTGGCTCGCCCCGGCCCTCCACTACCAGGAGCGGCTGGCGGGGCTCCTGGAGGCCCGGCGGGGGCGGGTGGCCTTCTTCAGCCTGAACCTCTTCAGCAGCGGCAACCAGACTCCGCAGCGATAACCCGACGGGGACGGAGGGACCGGCGTCACAGGGCAGGTTGGCGTCACAGGGCGCACGGAAGTTGAAACAGCGGGAGCCGCCGGGCTCCCGCTGTCATTATCGCACCTTCCGTCCCTTTCGAGCTCAAGCAATTTCTGCCGATCTAGTCGCCTGCTTCCTTTTCTTCGTATTGTGCCTTCAAGGTGGCAACCACCGCCGGGTCCGCGAGGGTGGTGGTGTCCCCCAGGGCCCGCCCTTCGGCGATGTCCCGGAGGAGCCGGCGCATGATCTTCCCGGAGCGGGTCTTGGGCAGGTCGGCGGTGAAGATGATCTCCTCCGGCCGGGCGATGGCGCCGATCTTCTGCACCACGTGCTGCTTCAGTTCCTGCTCCAGCTCCGGCCCGGGGCGGTAGCCCTCCCGGAGGATGACAAAGGCGGTGATGGCCTGGCCCTTGACGTCATGGGACCGGCCGATGACCGCCGCCTCCGCCACCGCGGGGTGGTCCACCAGGGCGGACTCCACCTCCCAGGTGCCGATCCGGTGGCCGGCGACGGAGATCACGTCGTCCACCCGGCCGACGATGACGATGTAGCCGTCGGGGTCCTTCTTGGCCCCGTCGCCGGTGAAGTAGACGCTGGGGCCGAACTTGCCGAAATAGGTGTTGACGTACCGGTCCGGGTCGCCCCAGAGGGTCCGGAACATGCTGGGCCACGGGGAGGTGATGACCAGGAAGCCTCCCTCGCCGGGGCCCACGGGCTTGCCGCTCCCGTCCACCACCTCGGCCTCGATCCCCGGCAGGGGACGGGTGGCGGAACCGGGCTTGGCCACGGTCACCCCGGGGAGCGGGCTGATCATGATGGCCCCGGTCTCGGTCTGCCACCAGGTGTCCACGATGGGGCAGCGCTCCCGGCCGATGTGCCGGTGGTACCAGATCCAGGCTTCGGGGTTGATGGGCTCGCCAACGGTGCCGAGGAGCCGGAGGCTGGAGAGGTCGTACCGCGCGGGCCACTCCTCGCCCCACTTCATGAAGGCCCGGATCGCGGTGGGGGCGGTGTAGAAGATGCTCACCCGGTACTTCTGGACGATCTGCCAGAACCGGCCCCGGTCCGGGTAGTCCGGCGCGCCCTCGTACATCACCGTGGTGGCGCCCAGGGCCAGGGGGCCGTAGACGACGTAGCTGTGGCCGGTCACCCAGCCGATGTCCGCGGTGCACCAGTAGATATCTTCATCCTTCACATCGAACACCATCCAGGTGGTGGTCACCACCTGGGTGAGGTAACCGCCGGTGGTGTGGAGCACCCCCTTGGGCTTGCCGGTGGAGCCGGAGGTGTAGAGGATGAAGAGGGGGTCCTCCGCGTCCATCTCCTCGGCGGGGCAGGTCTCAGGCTGGTCCCGGACCAGGTCGTGCCACCAGTAGTCCCGGCCCGGGGTCCAGTGGCCCTCCACCAGCGCCTCGTCGCCGATCCGCCGGACCACCACCACCTTCTCCACCGACGGCGCCTCGGCCACCGCGGCGTCGGTGTTCTTCTTGAGGGGGACCACCGCGCCCCGGCGCCAGCCGCCGTCCGCGGTGATCACCACCCGGGCCTGGGCGTCCCGGATCCGGTCCCGGAGGGCCTCGGCGCTGAAACCGCCGAAGACCACCGAGTGGACCGCCCCGATCCGGGCGCAGGCCAGCATGGCGATGGCCAGCTCCGGGATCATCGGCAGGTAGATGGTCACCCGGTCACCCTTCCGGACCCCCAGGGACTTCAGGGCGTTGGCGAACCGGCAGACCTCCCGGTGGAGGTCCTGGTAGGTCAGCACCCGCTCCTCCCCGGGCTCTCCCTCCCAGATAATCGCGGCCTTGGTCCGCCGCCAGGAGTCCAGGTGCCGGTCGAGGCAGTTGTACGCGGCGTTCAGCTTCCCGCCGATGAACCACTTGGCGAAGGGCGGGTCCCACTGCAGCACCTGGTCCCACTTCCGGAACCAGTGGAGCCGCTCAGCCTGCCGGGCCCAGAAGGCCAGCCGGTCCTGGGCTGCCTCCGCGTAGATGTCGGGGTTGTTCACGTTGGCCCTGGCGGCGAACTCCGGCGGCGGCGGAAAGAGCCGGCTCTCCTGCAGCAGGGCCTCCAGGTGCTCCCGTTCCGCCATCCGGCGTTTCCTCCCTCCGCATGGAATTCCCCACTCTGGGATCAGGGATATGTCCACCTGCGCCACAGCAGTCCGGCGGCGGCGGTTCGGACCGCCAGACCGGGGGAGGGAACGGCCACAGCGATCAAAAAAAATCGCTTAAATAAATTTGCCGGTGGATT
>QGUP01000328.1 GCA_003242505.1 Bacillota bacterium | reverse complement strand
GCCGACGGCTACGGCCACGGCGCGGCGCCGGTGGCCCAGGCGGCCCTGGCCGCCGGGGCGGAGTGGCTGGGGGTCGCCACGGTAGAGGAGGGGATCCAGCTCCGGCAGGCGGGGATCGCCGCGCCGATCCTGGTCCTGGGGCCCATTGCCCCGGAGCAGGCGGCCCAGGCGGTGGGCCACCACCTCCGGGTGGCCTGTTTTGACCTGGAGGTGCCCCGGGCCCTCGCCGCCGCGGCCCGGACCGCCGGCCGCACGGCCCGGGTGCACCTCAAGGTGGACACCGGCATGGGCCGGCTCGGGGTTCGGCCGGAGGAGGTGGCGGCGCTGGCCCGGGCCGTGGCCGACCTGCCCGGGGTGGAGGTGGAGGGGATCTTCACCCACTTCGCGTCCGCGGACGAGCCGGACCCTGCCCCCACCCGGGAGCAGATCGCACGGTTTGAGGCGGCCCTGGAGGCGGTGGCGGCGGCGGGGGTCCGGCCCCGGGTCCGGCACGCCTGCAACAGCGCCGGCCTCATGCGCTTCCCCGAGGCCCACTACGACCTGGTCCGGGCGGGGATCGCCCTTTACGGGCTGCCGCCGGACCCCGGACTCCCCTGGCCGGCCCAGCTCCGCCCGGCCCTCTCCCTTTATAGCCGGGTGGCGATGGTCAAGACGATGCGGCCCGGGGAGACCCTCTCCTACGGCCGGACCTGGCAGGCCCGGGGCGGGGAGCGGGTAGCCACGGTGCCCGTGGGCTACGCCGACGGCTACCGGCGGCTTTTCAGCAACCGGTTCTACGCCCTCATCGGCGGCCGGCGCTGCCCGGTGGTGGGCCGGGTTTGCATGGATCAGACCCTCTTTTTGCTGCCCCCGGACCTGGAGGTCCACCCCGGGGACGAGGTGGTGCTCCTGGGCCGCCAGGGGGAGGAGGCCATCACCGCGGACGACTGGGCCCGGGCCCTGGGCACCATCAGCTACGAGGTGCTCTGCCTCATCGGCCCCCGGGTGACCCGGGTCTACGTGGGCGGGGTGTGACCGGCCGGTGGGTGGCCTTCCCGGTGGAGCCAGTCCCGGAGCCGGCGCATCAGCCGCTGGGGGAAGTAGCGGCTCGCCCACTCCAGGGCCGACCGCACCACCTCCAGAATGTCCCTCTCCCCGGGCCAGTGCTCCCGGACCACTGCCGGCGGGCTTAGGGCCACGAGCCCCTCCAGGGCGAGGATGACCAGGGCGAGGTCGTCCAGGATCCCTACCAGGGGCAGGACGTCCGGCAGCACGTCCAGGGGCAGGGCGATGTAGGCCAGCACCGCGCCGGCGAGGAGCTTTGCCCGGCCCGAGACCCGGGGGTCGGTGGCCAGCCGGGCCAGGAGCACGACGAAGTCCGGCAGGAGCAGAAGCCACGGCACCGCGGGCTGAAGCCACTGGGGCAGGGCCCGGTCCAGGTACTGCTCGATCCGGGTCCGGAGGCCCCGGTAGGTGCCCTGGTGCTCCGGCGGCACCGTTCGTTCCGGGGGCACCGTTCGCTCCGGCGGTACGGTTTGCTCCGAGAACGCGGCCGGCTCGGGCGCCGGGGCCTCCTCTGGCGGGACGGCAGCCTCCGGCAGCCCCAGGGCGTCCAGGGCGCCCAGGGGCCCGTCGCTCCGGTCCGGGCCGTCTGGCCCACCGGCGGCTTCTACCCCGCTGCTGACTTCTACCTCCCCTGTGGGAGTAGCCCCGCCCTCCCCTGCGGCGGTGACGGCCGGCCCGCCTCCTCCGCTGCCGGCCAGGCGGGCGGCCAGGGCCTCGGGCACCTCCAGGTCCCGGAGGGTGAGGTGCAGGTACCCGTCTTCGATCCGGGCGTCCTGGAGGGTCATCGCTACCTGCTGCCCGGCCAGGAGGGCCGGGAGGTCCAGGTGGAGGTGGCCGCCCCCGTACCGCACCCCGGCGGGGAGCAGCCGGCCGCCGAAGTGCGCGAGGGCCTGGTCCAGGAGCATGTCCGGCAGCGGCCCACCTGCGATGCCCACCGCCAGCACCAGGGCCTCGGGCTCCACCCGGGCGATCCGGGCCACCAGGGGCACCGGCGGCAGCCCGTCGACCTGCACCTGGGCCCGAATCCGCTCCCCATCGAGGGCGATGGCCGTCACCCTGCCCGGGGCATCGGCCGGAAGGATGGCGTCGAGGAGTGCCTGGAGGTCCTGGGCCGTCAGCCGCACCTCCAGCTCGGCGATGTGCATGGGGGTCCCTCCCTGCGGAGTCTCCCCATAGCCTGCCCGGAGCAGGGCCGGGCGATAGCAGTACAATGGGCAAGAACCCCATCCCCATCTCCCCGAAGGAGGCACCTCCATGCGCCCGCTCATTGGCCTCACTAGCAGCACCCACACCCATCCGGAGACGGGTCTCGAGTGGCTGGGGCAGAGCCGGGATTATCTGGCCGCGGTGGAGAAGCAAGGGGGCCTGCCGGTGCTCCTGCCCCTGGTCCGGACCCCGGAGGAGGCGGCGGAACTCCTCCGGCGGCTGGACGGGCTCTTACTCACAGGCGGGGGCGATCCGGACCCCCACCTGTGGGGGGAGGACCCCCACCCGGCCCTCGGGGAGGTGGAGCCGGAGCGGGACCGGGCAGAGGTGCTCCTGGCCCGGGAGGCCCTGGCCCTGGGGATGCCGATCCTGGCCATCTGCCGGGGGATGCAGATCCTGGCGGTGGCCGCCGGCGGGAGGCTCTGGCAGGACATCCCCAGCCAGGTGCCCGGGGCGATCCAGCACCGGCAGCGGGCTCCCCGGTGGCACCCGGGCCACCGGATCCAGGTGGCGCCGGGGAGCCGCCTGGCAGCCCTCCTGGGGGAGGGGGAGCACCGGGTGAACAGCTTCCACCACCAGGCGGTCCGGGACCTGCCCCCCGGCTTCCGGGTGGCCGCCCTGGCCCCGGACGGGGTGGTGGAGGCCTTCGAGGCCACCGGCCCGGCCTTTGTCCTGGCGGTGCAGTGGCACCCCGAGTCCTTCGCCCGCCGGGGCGGGGAGTTTGACGCCCTCTTCCGGGCCCATGTGGAGGCGGCCCGGGCCTACCGGGAGGGACGGGGGGCCTGAATGGAGGGAGCCGCCCCGGCCCGGACGGGAGCGGGCGGACCAGGGCCATGAAGCACCTTCCCCAGCAGGAGGACGCGGCATGTCAGAAGTACTGGTAGAAGTGACCCGGGGCCCCCTGGTGGAGCTCATCTACCGGGGGGACATCGCGGTGGTCGATGCCGCCGGCCGGCTGCTTTACGCGGCCGGCGACCCTCTGGCCCGCCGGACCTGGTGGCGGTCGGCGGCCAAGCCCTTTCAGGCGATGCCCCTCGTCTACACCGGCGCGGCGGACCGGTACGGCTTGGAGCCGGCGGACCTGGCCCTGGCCTGCGCCTCGCATAACGGCGAGTCGGAGCACACCCGCCGGGCGGAGGCGATCCTCGCCCGGATCGGCCCCGGGCCCGAAGCCCTCCGGTGCGGCGCTCACGAGCCCTTTGACCGGGAGACCGCCCGGGCCCTGGT